>NZ_JASCPA010000003.1:0-161926 GCF_029959715.1 Pseudomonas sp. PS02288
TGAAAAAGCCCCGCCATGCGGGGCTTTTTCATGGCCGTGGGTGAGTCGGACGCTGGTGGGCTGAAGCCACCCTACGGGACTGTAAGCGCCAGCTTGCTGGCGATGCTTTTGGGGCGCGTTGATCGCGAGCGAGCTCCTGCAGGGGCGTGCGTAGGGTGGGCTTGAGCCCACCAGCCCGGCATCGACGAACCCGGTGGGCTGAAGCCCACCATACCGGACCGGAGTGGCCATATTGGCTTCGTAGGGCGGGTGCAACCCGCGTGATGAGCTTCCTTTATCAGCCGCGGATATCTCAGCTAGAAATCGCCCCACAACTGCTGGGCCACGGCCAGCGCCACCACTGGCGCGGTTTCGGTGCGCAGCACACGCGGGCCGAGCCGCGCGGGGTGGAAGCCGGCACGGCTGGCGCTGGTGACCTCGTCGTCGTTGAGGCCGCCCTCGGGGCCGATGAGGAAGGCCAGGCTGGTCGGCTTGGCGTGGCTGCTCAGCGGCTCGGCGAAAGGATGCAGGACCAGCTTGAGATCGGCCGGCGTCTGCTCGAGCCACTGCGCCAACGGCAACGGCGAATGGATCGTCGGCAGCCGCGAGCGGCCGCATTGCTCGCAGGCGCTGATCGCCACCTGGCGCCAGTGGGCCAGGCGCTTGTCGGCGCGCTCCTCCTTCAGGCGCACTTCGCAACGCTCGCTGAAGATCGGGGTGATCTCGGCGACACCCAGCTCGGTGGCTTTCTGGATCGCCCAGTCCATCCGCTCGCCACGCGACAGGCCCTGGCCGAGGTGCACGCGCAGCGGCGATTCGGCCTGCCCCTCGACGCGCTCGTTCAGTTCGACGCGCACGCTCTTCTTGCCGACCTCCGCCAGTTCGCCGAGGTACTCGAAGCCGCTGCCGTCGAACAGCTGCACGGCGGCGCCGGCGTTCAGCCGCAGCACGCGACCGAGGTAATGGGCCTGGGCCTCGGGCAGTTCGTGCTGGCCGAGGGCGAGCGGGGCGTCGATGAAGAAGCGGGAGAGGCGCATAGGGTTCCGGGCCGGCGAGAGGTGAGGCGCAATTCTACCGGCTTTGCCGATGGCGGCGTGATGCGTTGGTGCGCGCGGCGCACCCTGCGGGGCGCTGTGCGCCGCGTTGGCCGTTTGCACTGCCCCGTGGGTTCGGGCGCCATTTCGTAGGGTGGGTTAGCGGCCTCGCTCGATACGCCGGCCTACTCGATGCCGAAGGCCGCGTAACCCACCGGGCAGAGCTTCGTCGAGCGTTTCGTAGGGTGGATCGCGCTTCAACGATCCACCGGGCGGTGTGACGGCGGATGAAAAGAGCGTCATCCGCCCTGCGGAGCGAAGGCGGGTTCCGCCTGTCCTGTGGCCGGCTTCAGCCCGGATCGCGATGGTTCGGATGCAGGTCGCGGTTCACCGACACGCTGACGTGGCTGCGCGTGGCCAGGTCGATGCCTTCGCTGGCGACCTCGGCGAGGAAGTCGATCTGCTCCGGGGTGATCACGTAGGGCGGCAGGAAGTACACCACGCTGCCCAGCGGACGCAGCAGCGCCCCGCGCGACAGGCCGTGCTGGTAAACCGCCAGGCCGCGGCGTTCCTGCCACGGATAGGCGGTCTTGCTCGGCTTGTCCCGGACCATCTCGATGGCCAGGGCCATGCCGGTCTGGCGCACTTCGGCGACGTGCGGGTGGTCGGCGAGGTGCGCGGTGGCTTCGGCCATGCGCAGGGCGAGGGCGCGGTTGGCCTCGATCACCTTGTCTTCCTCGAAGATGTCCAGGGTCGCCAGCGCCGCCGCGCAGGCCAGCGGGTTGCCGGTGTAGCTGTGCGAGTGGAGGAAGGCGCGCAGGGTGTCGTACTCGGCGTAAAAGGCCTGGTAGATCTCGTCGGTGGTCAGGCAGGCGGCGAGCGGCAGGTAGCCGCCGGTGAGGGCCTTGGACAGGCAGAGGAAGTCCGGGCGGATGCCGGCCTGCTCGCAGGCGAACATCGTTCCGGTGCGGCCGAAACCGACGGCGATCTCGTCGTGGATCAGGTGCACGCCATAGCGGTCGCAGGCCTCGCGCAGCAGCTTGAGGTACACCGGGTGGTACATGCGCATGCCGCCGGCGCCCTGGATCAGCGGCTCGACGATCACCGCGGCGACCTCGTGGTGGTGCTCGGCGAGGGTGCGCTCCATGTGCGCGAACATCGCCCTCGAGTGTTCCTCCCAGCACATGCCCTCGGGACGGAAGTAGCAGTCCGGGCTGGGCACCTTGAGGGTGTCCAGCAGCAGCGACCGGTAGGTCTCGGTGAACAGCGCGACGTCGCCCACCGACATCGCCGCCACGGTTTCGCCGTGGTAGCTGTTGGACAGGGTGACGAAGCGCTTCTTTTCCGGACGGCCGACGTTGAGCCAGTAGTGGTAGCTCATCTTCAGCGCGACTTCGATGCACGAGGAGCCGTTGTCGGCGTAGAACACCCGCTCCAGCCCGGCGGGCGTCAGTTTGACCAGGCGCTCGGACAGCTCGATCACCGGCTGGTGGCTGAAACCGGCGAGGATCACGTGCTCGAGCTGGTCGACCTGGTCCTTGATGCGCTGGTTGATCCGCGGGTTGGCGTGGCCGAACACGTTGACCCACCAGGAGCTGACCGCGTCCAGGTAGCGCTTGCCATCGAAATCCTCGAGCCAGACGCCTTCGCCGCGACGGATCGGGATCACCGGCAGGCGCTCGTGATCCTTCATCTGCGTGCAGGGATGCCAGAGTACGGCGAGGTCGCGCTGCATCCAGTCGTGGTTCTGACTCATGGTGGCCTCCGAAAAAGAGCGCGAAGCCTAGCAGATCGGTCCGTCGATGAGCCGGGCGAACGCCCCCTGAAAAATCTTGATATCTAATACTTCGATATCTCGGAGCAGATTATTGCGCTTTTAAACCATTATCTTGAAGGTAATCTCTGCTCATTCTCCGACAGGCAAGGTCAGACAACGATGCAACTGCGCAACTCTCCCGCTCGCTATGGACTGGTCAGCGTGATCCTGCACTGGGGCGTGGCGCTGACCGTGTTCGGCATGTTCGGGCTGGGCATCTGGATGGTCGGCCTCGGCTATTACGATGCGTGGCGCAAAGCCGGCCCGGACCTGCACAAGAGCATCGGCCTGGTGCTTCTGGCGGTGATGCTGCTGCGTGTGGTCTGGCGTCTCGTCAGCCCGCCGCCGCCTCCCACGCCCAACCAGGGGCCGCGGACGCGCCTGGCCGCGAAGGCCGGCCACCTGTTCCTCTATGTCGCTCTGTTCGTCGTGATGATCGCCGGCTACCTGATTTCCACCGCCGACGGCGTGGGGATTCCGGTGTTTGGCCTGTTCGACGTACCGGCACTGGTCAGCGGGTTGCCGAATCAGGCGGACGTTGCCGGCGATATCCACCTCTACCTCGCCTGGACCCTGGTGATCTTCGCCGGGCTTCATGGCCTGGCGGCGCTGAAACACCACTTCATCGACCGTGATGCCACCCTGGTGCGCATGCTCGGCCGCAAAGCCAAACCTTGATATTCACTGGAAGGAACTCGTCATGCTGAAGAAATCCCTGCTTTCCCTGGCCCTCGTTGGCGCATTGCTGGCCGGCAACGTCATGGCCGCCGACTACACCATCGACAAGGAAGGCCAGCATGCCTTCGTCGACTTCAAGGTCAGCCACCTTGGCTACAGCTACATCACCGGCACCTTCCGCGACTTCGACGGCACTTTCAGCTTCGATGCCGCCAAGCCGGAAGACGCCAAGATCAACGTCACCCTGAAGACCGCCAGCGTATTCTCCAACCATGCCGAGCGTGACAAGCACGTCTCCAGTGGCGACTTCCTCAACGTGGCCAAATTCCCCGAAGCCACCTTCGTCTCCACCAGCGTCAAGCCCACCGGCAAGAACGCCGATGGCAAGCTGACTGCCGACGTGACCGGCGACCTGACCCTGCTCGGCGTGACCAAGTCGATCGTGATCAAGTCGACCTTCCTCGGCGAAGGCAAGGACCCCTGGGGCGGCTACCGTGCCGGTTTCGAGGGTTCCACCACCATCAACCGCATGGACTTCGGCAAGATGATGGACCTCGGCCCGCAGTCCAACGCGGTCGAGCTGTATTTCACCTTCGAAGGTGTGCGCAAGTAAGCGATCACGCACCAACGAAAACGCCGGCCCAGGGCCGGCGTTCTTCGTTTTGCCGCGCGACGGCGTAACGGAGTGCTTCAGCGGTTGCGGGTCAGCAGCGCCGGCTTCTCGCCGCGCGGACGCTGCGGCAGTTGATCGAGCTGCTCGGGAGTCGGCAGGCGGTCGGCCTTCGATTCCTTGTGCACGATCAGCGGCTGCTTGTCGCGTGCGCCGCGAACGGCAGGCTCCTGGCGCGATTCGTCACGGTCGCGGCCGCCTTGCGGGCGGGCGCGTTGGTCGTCACGCTTCGGCCCCTTGCCACGGCCACCCTGGCCTTGGCCAGCCGCGCGCGGCTTGCCCTGACCGCCACCACCGGCCGGACGACCGCCGGCCGGTGCGCCCTGGCCGGGCTGCCCGTTGGCGGGGCGTCGTCCGCGGTTCTGCGCCTTGCCCTGGTACGGGCTGACGTAGTCGGCGCGGTTGCCGAAGTTGTCCACGTCGTCGTCGAGGAACTCTTCCGGATCGCGGTTGGCCGGGATCTGCGGTGCGCGGGTCGGGCGTGCCGCCGCGTCGCCCTGGGCTTGCGCTTTTGGCTTGTCGCCGCCGCGACGGTTGCGGCCCTTGGGCTGTTCCTTCTTCTCGCCGGACTCCGCCTTGCGCTCGCCGCGTTGCGGACGCGCATTGCGCGGCTGGCGCGGCTCGCGCACTTCGGGTTTCTCCGCCTCGATGGTGCTCGGGTCGAAGCCCAGGGTGTCGCCGTCGGGAATGCGCTGCTTGGTCAGGCGTTCGATGCCCTTGAGCAGCTTCTCCTCGTCCGGCGCGACCAGCGAGATCGCCTCGCCGCTGCGCCCGGCACGGCCGGTACGGCCGATGCGGTGAACGTAGTCTTCCTCGACGTTGGGCAGTTCGAAGTTGACCACATGGGGCAACTGGTCGATGTCCAGGCCGCGGGCGGCGATGTCGGTGGCGACCAGGATGCGGATGGCGCTGGCCTTGAAGTCGGCCAGGGCCTTGGTGCGCGCGTTCTGGCTCTTGTTACCGTGGATCGCCTGGGCCGGCAGGCCGTGCTTGTCGAGGTACTCGGCGAGACGGTTGGCGCCGTGCTTGGTGCGGGTGAACACCAGCACCTGTTCCCAGGCCCCCTGGGTGATCAGGTGCGCCAGCAGCGCGCGCTTGTGGCTGGCCTGGACGCGGAACAGGCGCTGTTCGATGCGCTCCACCGTGGTATTCGGCGGGGTGACCTCGATGCGCTCCGGGTTGTGCAGCAGCTTGCCGGCGAGATCGGTGATGTCCTTGGAGAAGGTCGCCGAGAACAGCAGGTTCTGCCGCTGCGCGGGGAGCTTGGCGAGGACTTTCTTGACGTCGTGGATGAAGCCCATGTCGAGCATGCGGTCGGCTTCGTCGAGGACCAGGATTTCCACGTGGGAAAGGTCGATGGCCTTCTGGTTCGCCAGGTCGAGCAAACGACCCGGGCAGGCGACGAGCACGTCGACGCCCTTGGCCAGCGCCTGTACCTGCGGATTCATGCCGACGCCGCCGAAGATGCAGGCGCTGACGAAGGGCAGGTCACGGGCGTAGAGCTTGAAGCTGTCATGCACCTGAGCGGCGAGTTCGCGCGTCGGTGTCAGGACCAGTACGCGGGGCTGGCGCGGACCGTGGCGGTGGGCCTTGTCGGGGTGACCACCTGGAAACAGCAACTCGAGGACCGGAAGGGCGAATCCGCCCGTCTTACCGGTACCCGTCTGGGCGGCGACCATCAGGTCGCGACCTTGCAACACGGCGGGGATGGCCCGCTGTTGCACCGGAGTGGGCTGGGTGTAGCCAGCGGCTTCGACAGCGCGGGCTAAAGCCTCGGAGAGACCGAGGGAAGCAAAGGACATGGGGAATCCTGTCAGTTAGGGCTGGGCCGTAGGGCGATCTGCCTGGCTTGAATGCACGCGTTGTGGGGCGTGATCCCGTCCGGTCCTGCTGGCGAGTTGCCGAGCATCCGGGCGTAAGCCTGGCGGGAGCGCGGAGTATAACAGAGGCTGTCAACGCCGCAGTGCTGGGACAGTGTGTCAGGTCCGAGGTTCATCCGCCAGCCTCGGGCGCCAGGCGGGCACCACCCAGTGGTACCCGCCTGCAGCGAAGCGGCGCGTCAGTGGGTGGAGTCGATCAGCACTTCCTCGCCCAGCGCGCCGTTCACTGGTAGCGGCTGGTAGGTGGAGTTGCTCGCGCGCATCACGCGGATCGGCCGTGCACCGGCGGCGCGGGCCGAGGTGATGTCGGCATCCGAGTCGCCGTAATAGATGCCCAGGCCGCGGTCGTGGATGAAGCGGGTCTTCTCCGGGCCTGAGGTGAACACCACCGGCTGCATGTCGCGGATGGCGAAGGTCTGCTGCAGGATCGCGGTCAGTTGCTCGCCTTCGGTATGCGGGCGACCGGTGATGAAGTAGAGAGTGTCGCCGCGCTTCTGGTGCATGTCGATTAGCTTCCTCGCCACGTCCTTGGGCAGCGAGTAGCGGTCGCAGCCAGCATTGGTTTCGGTCCAGAAATTGGTGTTCTTCAGGTAATCGTCGGAGCCCGGCGAGTACTTCTGCTGGCCGTAATGAAAGCACGGGCTGGAGAACAGCACGGTGTCGTCGATATCGAAGCCCACCGCCATCGGCGCCTTGCCCAGAACACTGGCGGCGACATCGGCAACGTCGATCCAGCGCACCTCGGGCTGTGTCTTGTGCGGCGCGCAGCCGACCAGCAGCAGTGAAAGAACAGTCATCAGCAAAAGGGTTGGGGTTCGCACAAGGACCTCGCGATCAGTGAAATGAGCCTCGGTCGTGAGCAAGCTGCATGCCGATAACGGTATCCGGGCGGATACGAGAGGCTTTCGGTGCTCTTATATACCTGACAGTAGTGTCAGATACATTGCGAGCGCCGTCATTTCGCTCTCGGCTTGTACGGAGCGGTCGCTATTGGTGCAGACTTGATCATCGAATGATCATTTTCGGGCTTTTTACAGCCTTGGCTTCGCGGCGTTTGCCTGATTCTCAGTCCGCACCACCGACGAATTTTCCCCTCAGCGCCCTTTAATCAAACTGTAACGCGCTGCTTCTATCGTATTCCTGACGCCGATGTCAGCTTTGGCATGCTCTGTGCTCTGGCTAATCGCAACGAAACGACGTGCCTGCCGATCGAGTGGCGCACACAGGAAACGGTGGAGTAATCAGCGATGCGTAGTTGGGAAGAGCCGAAGAAGAAGCGCCTGCATATCGAGATCATCCCGATGATCGACGTGATGATGTTCCTGCTGGTGTTCTTCGTACTGATCAGCCTGAACGTGATTCCGGCCCTGGGCATCAAGACCCAGTTGCCCGGCGCGGCCCATGCGCAGCAGTTGAAGCCGCAGAACAAGGCGGTGATCACCCTCGGCCTCGACGACCGCCTGCAACTCGATGGCCAGGACCTCGCCGAAGACGCCCTGGTTGCCCAGCTGAAGACGCTGGAGAACACCAGCGAGAAGCTGGTGATCATCCTCAACAGCGATCAGGACGTGGAAGTCGGTCGGCTGGTGGCGGTCATGGATCTGCTCAAGAGCAATGGCTTCTCTTCCGTCTCGATCGCCACGCGAAAGCTGTAAGTCATGTCGATCTTTTTCAAATCCCGGAAAGCACTCGCCAGCCTGCCCGCCATTTGCCTGTTGGCGCTGGCCGTGCAGAGCGCGCTGAAGTCGGACCTGAAGATCACGCCCAAGTATGACGACAGCACCGTCGAGGTCGCGCTGATCGATCCGGCCGAACTACTGCCGCCCGAGCCGATTCCCGAGCCGCCGCCGGAGCCCGAACCGATACCCGAGCCGCCGCCGGAGCCCGACCCGGAGCCTGTGGTCGAGCTGCCCGAGCCGCCGCCGAAACCCAAGCCCAAGCCTCCGGAGCCCAAACCGCAGCCGCCGAAGCCCAAGCCGCAAGTGGTGAGCAAGCCGACACCGACACCGCCACCCGCACAGCCAGTAGTGGCGAAGGCCCCTCCCGCCGTGCCTGCACCGACACCTGCGCCGGCAGCGGTACCCGCACCACCTGCCGCGCCGAAGGCCGACGCGGCGGCGCTGGAAAGCCGTTACACCGCTGCTCTGCGCGCGGAGTTGGAGCGCTACAAGCAGTACCCGCGCGGTCGCGAAGCCTCGCTTCAGCGCCCGGAGGGCAACGTAGTGATCTGGCTGATGGTTGATCGAAGCGGCAACGTTCTGGACTCGGGCATCGAGACCAAGGCCAAGAACATGCTGCTCAACAAGGCGGCACAGACGAGTCTGCGGCGTTTGGAGAAGGTCAATCCGTTTCCTTCGGAGGCCTTCGGGGGCAAGGACAGATATCGCTTCACCGCCACCTTCGTCTACAACGTAGAAAACTAGAAATCATAAGTAAAACAAGCACCTGCCGAAATAAAACCAGGAGTTAATACGTGAAACTCAACCCAATTTATGCGGTGTTTCTGGCAGCCGGTCTCGGGGGATGGACGGCCGCTGCGTTGGCCGAGGATTCGGTCGACGTCGGTGATGTCGAAGTGACCGGGAAGAGCCTTGGCAATGGTCAGATGGTCCAGGAGGAGGCGCCGAAGGGGCGTTCCACCGTGACCAAGGAAGCGTTGGAAAAGATGTCGCCTACCAGCAACGGCATCGACAAGCTCAAGTACACGCCCGGCATCAACGTTTCCAGCGACGACAGTACCGGCCTGTCTGGCTTCAACTTCACCATGCGAGGTATGCAGTCCGATCAGATCGGCGTGACCATGGACGGCATCCCGGTGAACGATTCGGGCAACTACAACATGTACCCGAACCTGCTGGGCGATCCGGAGAACCTGGAAGAGGTGTTCGCCACCCAGGGATCTTCGGAAATGGATGCCCCGCACATCGGTTCGTCCGGCGGCAACATCGGTCTGGTTTCCATGCGTCCGACCGAAGACTTCGGTGTCTTCGTCAAGCAGACCGTGGGCAGCAACAATCTCGACAAGACCTTCGTCCGGGTGAACACCGGCGAGTACATGGGGCTTTCCAACTACATCTCGGCCTCGAAGACCAACAGCGACAAGTGGAAGGGCAAGGGCGACCTGGATGCGCAGAAATTCGAGCTGAACAGCCTGTTCAAGTTCGGCGAAGGCAACAGCATCAACGGCATCGTCAAGTACCACAAGCAGGAGAACTACAACTACGTGTCTCCCAGCCTGGCGCAGTACGAGTCCGACCACGACTACGACTTCCCCGAGGTGCCGACCTACAACCCGACCACCGGCAAGCTGACTACCGCCAGCTACAAGACTTCGCGCAACCCGTTCGAGAACGTGACCACCTCGCTGACCGGCCGCTTCCAGTTGCGTGACGACGTGTTGCTTACCGTCGCGCCCTACTACTACTGGGCGAACGGAGGCAGCTACAGCGCCTATGGCTCACCGGCCACGCTGTACAGCACCACCAACAGCTCGGGCAACTACGACCTGAGCAACTTGCAGACCTCGGGGCAATACAACGCCGACGGTGATCCGGTCAGCGGCCGCTACTACCGCCCCTCGATCACCGAGACCTGGCGCCCAGGCATCAACACCAAGGTCACCTGGACCCTGAACGACGAGCACACGCTGGACGTCGGCTACTGGTACGAGCGCGCGCGTCAGCGCCAGACCCAGCCGTTCATCGCGCTGGAGTCCGATGGCAGCCCCACCGACATCTGGGGCAAGCACGGCGCTGTGGATGCCAACGGAAAGACCATTCAGGGGCGCAACTACTTCACCATCACCCCGGCGCACAAACTGTTCGTGCAGGACACCTGGTACGCCACGCCCGATCTGACGCTCACCGGTGGTGTCGCCTACGAGCATTCGGAGCGCAAGGGCAACATGAAGGCGAGCCTTTACGACGTCCCCGAGAAGCGCACCGCCACCTACCACGAGTTCCTGCCGAGCTTCAGTGCCAAGTACCAGATCAACGAAGAAAACCAGGCGTTCTACAACCTGACCCGCAACATGCGTACGCCGCAGAACTACGTGCTCTACAACACCGAGGATTCGATCAGCCTCAAACCGGAGCTGAGCTGGAACAACGAGCTGGGCTGGCGCTATGCGACCGACGACATGTCCCTCAGCGCCACGCTGTTCTACCTCAAGTTCAAGAATCGCCAGGTATCCAGCCGCGACGAAGTCACGGGCGACTACGAGATGCTCAACGTTGGCGAGGTAGAGAACCGTGGCGTCGAGTTCGAGTTCAGCGGCCTGTTGCCGCATGACTTCAACTACTACGCCTCCTACACCTACACCGAGGCGGAGCAGCAGAACGACACGCTGTACTACGGCGTTTACGTGCCGACCAAGGGCAAGCAGGTGGCAGGCGTTCCGAAGAACATGTTCAACCTCAGTCTCGGTTACGACGACGGGCGTTTCTACGGCAACGTGATCGGCAAGTACGTCGATAACCAGTACGGCGACCTGACCAACGACCAAAGCATTCCGCATTACACCGTGGTTGACCTGAACGTCGGTTATCGCCTTCCGGTTAGCAAGGAATACGTGAAGAGCGCGACGGTACGTCTGTCGGTTAACAACCTGTTCAACCGCGAATACCTGAGCGGCGTACGCACCGTGACCTTCAACTCGGTTCGCTACAACGGTGAAGGCAGCGCCTTCGCCGGCGCGCAAACCCCGTATTACACCATCGGCGAGGAGCAGACCGTCGCGGTCTCGCTCGAAGCTTCCTTCTGATCCCGAGAAAGGACCGGCCAGCCGGCCGGTCCGCCGCCTGATTGACAGAGGTGACCCTGCAATGAATATGGATCTGCTCCACGACATTACCTTCTACATCATGTACGGCGCGGCTGCGCTGGCCGCCTTCGTGGTCGTGGAACGCGGTATTTTCTTCTCCTACAACCTGAGCAAGGCGCGCAAGCTGGAAGCCGCCCTGCACAGCAAGGTGCGCAGCTTCGACGAACTGCCCGAAGACCTGCGCAAGCGCGACAGCCTGCCCCTGCAGTTGCTGCGCCAGCTGTTCCAGGGGCGGGTCGGCCTGCACTCGCACAACGAACTGGAAGACCTCGGCCAGGCCATCTACATCTCCATGCGCGGAAAGCTCTCGCACGGTCTGTGGATTCTCGAGGCGGTGGTCGCCGGTGCGCCGCTGCTCGGCCTGCTCGGCACCATCCTCGGCATCATCGACACCTTCAAGGCACTCGCCGAGGCCGGCGTGTCCGATCCGGGCGAAGTTTCCCGTGGCATCGGCACCGCGCTGTACGCCACCGCCCTGGGGATCTCCATCGCGCTGGTCGGCCTGGTCTGCAACAGCCACCTGCAGGATCGCCTCGAGCTGATCAACGATCACCTGAAAATGCTCCTGCTGCGTGCCGGCATGGGGACCGCTTTCGCCGCCAAGCCGGTCGCCGCGCAGGCGTCCAGCCTGCAGCACGCCTGAGTGATCCAGGGAGTTCTCATGTCGCACGCGAGTACCGCAATTCGCCCGCTGTCCCTGTTGCTCGCAGCGCTGCTGCTGGCCGGCTGCGAGAAGGCGACTGCGCCGGTTGAAGTCAACGTCGCGGCCATCAACGACTTCCACGGCAACCTGCTGAGCAATCCGTTCAGCTACCAGGATGCCGCCGCCGAGGGCGGCGTGGTCAAGCTGAAGGCCGGCGGGATCGGCGCGCTGAGCGGTCTGGTCGCGCAACTGCGGCAGCAGGATCCGGAGCTGCTGCTGATCGGTGCGGGCGACATGATCGGTGGCAGCCCGCCGATTTCGTCGATGTGGGCCGACGAGCCGACGCTGGATGCGCTCGACCTGATCGGCCTGAAGTTCACCGCCGTGGGCAACCACGAGCTGGACCAGGGCAAGACGGAGCTGCTGCGGCAGATCGCGGGCGGTTGCGAGTCGACCCGGCCGGACAAGGCCTGCCAGTTCGACAAGGCCTACAAGGGCACCAGCTTTCCGTACATCTCCGCCAACCTGATGGACAAGCAGACCGGCAAGCCGGTGTTCCAGGCCTACCGCATCGAGCAGGCGCACGGCGCGAAGATCGCCTTCGTCGGCGCGACGCTGAAGGATGTCTCCGCCTACGTCAGTGCCAAGAGCATGGACGGTCTGTACACCATCGACGAAGCGGACGCGATCAACGCGCTGCTGCCGGAGCTGAAGGAACAGAAGGTCGATGCCATCGTGGGGGTCATCCACCAGGGCGGCGAGACCCCGGAACGCTTCGACCAGCCGGATTGCAAGCAGCTCGGCGGCGACGTGGTCGACGTGGTCAAGCGCCTCGATCCGCTGATCAAGGTGGTGGTCAGCGCGCATACGCACCAGGGCTACTTGTGCCGCGTCGGCGACAAGCTGGTCACCCAGGGCGCCTCCTTCGGCCGCCTGATGACCCATCTCACCCTGATCATCGACACGCGCAAGCACCAGTTGCTCGACGTGAAGGCGGAGAACCTGGTGGTCGATCCGCAGCGCTACAGCGCCACGCCGGAAATCGCCGCGCTGCAGAAGGAAGTGGAAACCCGCAGCCAGGCGCAGCTCGGCCAGCCGTTGGCACGTTTGGGCGCGCGCCAGGTGCAGCGCGAGACCAACGATGCCGGCGAGTCCGCCATGGGCGATCTGATCGCCGATGCGCAACTGGCGGCCACCCGTGCCCTCGGTGCGCAGGTGGCGCTGATGAACCTCGGCGGCATGCGCACGGACCTGGTGCTGGAGGAGGGCCAGGACAAGGTCAACTACGGCCAGGTGGCGAGCGTGCAGCCGTTCAACAACACGCTGAACATCATCACCCTGACCGGCGCGCAGCTGCGCGAGCTGCTGGAGCAGCAGTGGCAGAGCGGCAGCATGGGCTTCTATCCGCTGCAGCCTTCGGCGTCGCTGAGCTATCGCTGGGACGCGGCGCGGCCGAAGGGCCAGCACGTCATCGCCGACAGCCTGACGATCGACGGTCAACCGGTGCAGCCGGAGCAGCAATACCGGATCACCGTGAACTCCTTCCTCGCCGACGGTGGCGACAACTTCACCGTATTGAAGACAGGCCAGCGGCTGGACACCGGGCTCAATGACCTCGAAGCGCTGATCGTCTACCTGCAGGGTCGCGACCAGGCCGGGGAGCCGGCGGGGCCGGTCGAGGCCGGACAACGCATTCAGAGGGTCGGCGAGAGCCTAGCCGGGAGCGATCGATGAAACGCAGCAGCGAATCGCAGGCGTTGTACGAACGCCTGCTGCCCGAGGCCATCGCGGCCTCCGAGAAGGCCTGGTGCCCGCACTCGGAATTCCCGGTGGGCGCGGCACTGATGACCGCAGATGGTGCGGTCATCCAAGGCTGCAACGTGGAGAACGTGTCCTACGGGCTGACCAACTGCGCGGAACGCACCGCGCTGTTCAGCGCCATCTGCCAGGGCGAGAAGCCGAAGAGCTTCCGGGCGATGTTGGTGTATGCACCGAAGGTGGCGCTGATCTCGCCCTGCGGCGCCTGCCGCCAGGTGATGGTCGAACTGCTCGACAAGGGCTGCCCGGTGTTCTGTGTCGGGCACGACGAGACGGCGACGCGCGACTGGACGGTGGAGCAACTGTTACCCGGCGCCTTCAGCGAGTTCTGAAGGCACACGCCCAACCGGCCACAAGCGCCGGGGGCCTACTTGAGTCGTGCGTATGGGGAGTGATCGATGGGTCTCATCGGTATTGTGGTGTTGTTGCTGCTGGCGGTGGCGCTGTCCAGCAACCGTCGGGCGATTCGTCTGCGCACCGTGGGCGGGGCTTTCCTGATCCAGGCCGGCCTTGGGGCGTTCGCGCTTTACGTACCCTGGGGACAGGATGCGCTGAGCGGCGTTTCCAATTCGGTGTCATCGCTGCAGGGCTATGCTAACCAGGGGATCGACTTCCTCTTCGGTGGCCTGAGCAGCAGCCGGATGTTCGAGGTGTTCGGCAACGGCGGTTTCGTCTTCGCCATCAAGGTGCTGCCGCTGATCGTGTTCTTCAGCAGTTTCATTGCCGTGCTCTATCACCTCGGTGTGATGAATCTGGTCATTCGCGTCCTCGGCGGCGCGCTGCAGCGGCTGCTCGGGACCAGCCGCACCGAGTCGATGTCCGCGACAGCCAACATCTTCGTCGGGCAGACCGAGGCGCCGATGGTGATCCGTCCATTCCTCCCGCGGATGACCCGCTCCGAACTCTTCGCGGTGATGGTCGGCGGGCTCGCCTCGGTGGCCGGCTCCGTGCTGATCGGCTATGCCAGCCTCGGTATCGAACTCAAGTACCTGATCGCCGCGAGCTTCATGGCCGCTCCAGGCGGACTGCTGATGGCCAAGCTGATGGAGCCGGAGACCGAAAGGCCAAACGACGACCCCGACGATATCCCCGTGGACCTCGACGACAAGCCGGTCAACGTTATCGACGCCGCGGCGCTGGGGGCGTCCGGTGGCCTGCAGCTGGCGCTCAACGTCGGCGCCATGCTGCTCGCCTTTATCGCCCTGATCGCGTTGCTCAACGGCATCCTCGGCTGGGCGGGTGCCTGGTTCGGCTTACCGCACCTGAGCTTGCAGTTGCTGCTCGGCTATCTGCTTGCGCCGCTGGCCCTGGTGCTCGGCGTGCCGTGGAGCGAGGCGGTGACCGCCGGCGGTTTCATCGGGGAGAAACTGGTGCTCAACGAGTTCGTCGCCTATGTCGATTTCGCCGCCCATATCGATCCGTCCCAGGCGGCGGCCAAGGGGTTGTCGGTACTTTCCGCGCACACGCAGGTGATCATCACCTTTGCCCTGTGTGGATTCGCCAACCTGTCGTCGATCGGCATCCTGCTCGGCGGCCTCGGCGTAATGGCCCCCAATCGTCGCCAGGACCTCGCCCGGCTCGGCCTCAAAGCGGTGGTCGCGGGCACCTTGTCTAACCTGATGAGTGCGGCGATCGCTGGCGTATTCGTCTCGATATGAACAGAACTTACTGCATTAGTGTGAATAAGAAATGACCGACAACGATGAAACCCTCGCGCGCAAGGTGATTGCGCTGCTCGACCTGACTTCGCTGAACGACGATGACGACGCTGCGCGCATCGTCGAGCTGTGCCACAAGGCGATGACACCGGCCGGCCCGGTTGCCGCAGTGTGCGTGTTCCCGCGTTTCGTCGCGCTGGCGCGGCATACCCTCGACGCACTGGGCGGCCAGGCCGTGGCGGTGGCCACGGTGACCAACTTCCCGGCCGGCAGCGCGGCGCCCGACGAGGTGCTCGCCGAGACCCGGCAGGCGCTGGAAGACGGCGCCGACGAGATCGACGTGGTCTACCCGTACCGCGCGCTGCTGGCCGGCGACGCCGCCAGCGGCATCGCCCTGGTGCAGGCCTGCAAGGCACTCTGCGAAGGGCGCGCGCTGCTCAAGGTGATCCTTGAGACCGGCGAGCTGGCCGATCCGCTGCTGATCCGCAGGGCCAGCCAGGACGCCATCGCCGCGGGCGCCGACTTCATCAAGACCAGCACGGGCAAGGTCAGGACCAACGCCACCGCCGAGGCGGCGGAAATCATGCTCGCCTGCATCGCCGATTCGGGCGGCGCGGTGGGCTTCAAACCGGCGGGCGGGATGAAGACGCTGCCTGAGGCGCTGGTCTACCTGTGGCTCGCCGAGCGCCTCAACGGGCACGAGTGGATCACTCCGCGGCACCTGCGCTTCGGCGCCTCCAGCCTGCTGAACGATTTGTTGCGCCGGCTCGGCCAGGCCTCGCCACCGGCGATGGGGGGAGCGTACTGATGGGCTGGTTACCGCAGGAAGTGATCCGTCGAAAGCGCGACGGAAAGGTGCTCAGCGAGGCCGATATCCAGCGCTTCGTCGCCGGCATCACCGATTTCAGCATCAGCGAAGGACAGGCCGCGGCGTTCGCCATGGCCGTGCTGCTCAAGGGCATGAACGTCGAGGAACGCATCGCCCTGGCCTCCGCCATGCGCGATTCCGGCCGCGTGCTGAGCTGGAATCTGCCCGGTCCGGTGGTCGACAAGCATTCCACCGGCGGCATCGGCGACCTCGTCAGCCTGCCGCTGGCACCGTTGCTGGCCGCGTGCGGCTGCTACGTGCCGATGATCTCCGGGCGCGGCCTCGGCCACACCGGCGGCACCCTGGACAAGCTGGACAGCATCCCCGGCTACGACAGCCAGCCGAGCATGGCGCGCCTGCACGAGGTGGTGGCGCAGGTCGGCTGCGCGATCATCGGCCAGACCAACGACCTGGCCCCGGCGGACAAGCGCCTCTATGCGATCCGCGACGTCACCGCCACGGTGGAATCCATCGACCTGATTGTCGCTTCGATCCTCAGCAAGAAGCTGGCGGCCGGCCTCGACGTGCTGCTGATCGACGTGAAGGTTGGCAACGGCGCCTTCATGGCCCAGGCCGACGATGCCCTGGCGCTGGCCGAGAGCATCGTCGCGGTGGCTAACGGCGCCGGCGTGCGCACCCGCGCGCTGATCACCGACATGAGCCAGCCGCTGGCCCGTTCGGCGGGCAACGCCCTGGAAGTGGAAGAGGCTATCGCCCTGCTGCGCGGCGAAGTGCGCAGCCAGCGCCTGTGGGACGTGACTCTTGCCCTGGCCGAGCAGACGCTGCTCTGCGCCGGCCTGGCGAGCAGCGCCGAGCTGGCCCGCGAGCAACTGCTCGCGGCCTGGCAGAGCGGCGCCGCGCTGGAATGCTTCGCGCAGATGGTCAAGGCCCTTGGCGGCCCGGCGGACCTGGTCGAGCGCCCGGATAACTACCTGCCGGCTGCACCCGTAGTCATGCCGGTCTACGCCCCGCTCGAAGGACTGGTGCAATCCATCGATACGCGCGCGGTGGGCATCGCGGTGGTCGCCCTCGGTGGCGGTCGGCGGCGTCCGCAGGACAGCATCGACCCGGCGGTTGGCCTCAGCGAGCTGGCCTTTCCCGGCGAGCGCGTCGGTCCGAATCGCCCGCTGGCGATGGTGCATGCCCGCGATCTGGCTCAGGCCGAGCAGGCCGCCTCTGCAGTGCTGGCCGCCTACCAGGTCGCCATTGAGCCGCGCGAAGTGCCGGCGCTGATCTCACGCCTGTGCCTGGAGGCGTGATGAAGCGCACCCTCTTGCTGGTCCTCGACTCCTTCGGCATCGGTGCCAGCGCCGATGCCGAGCGCTTCGGCGATGCCGGGGCGAACACCCTGCTGCACATCGCCGAGGCCTGTGCCCGTGGCGAGGCGGACAACGCGATACGCCACGGCGTGTTGAAACTGCCGAACCTGGCGCGACTCGGTCTCGGTCATGCCGCGGCGCTGAGCGGCGGGGAATTCCCGCCGGGCTTCGGTGCCGACATCGAGGTCGACGGTGCCTACGGCTATGCCCGCGAGCTTTCCAGTGGCAAGGACACACCGTCCGGCCACTGGGAAATGGCCGGCGTGCCGGTGCTGTTCGACTGGGGCTATTTCGAGGCGCGCGAGAACAGTTTTCCCGTCGAGCTGCTCGACGCACTGATCGCCCGTGGCGACCTGCCCGGCATCCTGGGCAATTGCCATGCCTCGGGCACCACCATTCTCGAACAGCTCGGCGACGAGCATGTAGCGACGGGAAAACCCATTCTCTATACCTCGGCCGACAGCGTGCTGCAGATCGCCGCGCACGAGGAACACTTCGGCCTGGAGCGCCTGCTCGCGCTCTGCGAACTGGCGCGCGAGCTGTGCGACCCCTACAACATCGGCCGAGTCATCGCCCGGCCGTTCCGCGGTAACGGCCCGAGCAACTACGTGCGCACCGGCAACCGCCGCGACTACGCCGTTCCGCCGCCGGCGCCAACCCTGCTCGACCGCCTCTGCGCGGCCGGCGGCCAGGTGTACGCGGTGGGTAAGATCGGGGACATCTTCGCCCACCGGGGCATCAGCAAACTGTACAAGGCCGACGGCAACCACGCGCTGTTCGACGCCACGCTGCAGGCCCTGCGCGAGGCGCCGGACCGCACCCTGGTGTTCAGCAATTTCGTCGACTTCGACATGCTCTACGGCCACCGCCGCGACATCGCCGGCTACGCCGCCGCGCTGGAGGCCTTCGACTGCCGCCTGCCCGAGCTGCTGGCGCAGATGCAGCCAGGCGACCTGCTGATGCTCGCCGCCGACCACGGCTGCGATCCGAGCACACCGGGCAGCGACCACACCCGCGAGCACATCCCCGTGCTCGCCTGGGGCAACGGCGTCGCCGCCGGCAGCCTCGGCGAGCGCGAAACCTTTGCCGACATCGGCCAGAGCCTGGCCGACTTCTTCGGACTGCCGTCGTGCTCCCATGGACGGTCTTTTCTTTCCTCCTCATTGATCGAAGGCGTCTGACATGCCGACCCCTCACATCGCCGCCCAAATGGGCGATTTCGCCGAAACCGTGCTGATGCCCGGCGATCCGCTGCGCGCCAAGATGCTCGCCGACACCTATTTGTCGGAGGTCGTACAGGTCAACGGCGTGCGCAACATGCTCGGCTACACCGGCTTTTACCAGGGCCAGCGCATCTCGGTGATGGGCTCCGGGATGGGCATCCCGTCGCTGTCGATCTACGCCCACGAGCTGTTCAGCCAGTTCGGCGTGCAGCGCATCATCCGCGTCGGCAGCTGCGGCGCCACCCAGCCGCACGTCAAGGTGCACGATCTGGTGATCGGCATGGGGGCCAGCACCGACTCGGTGGTCAACCGCAAGCGCTTGGGCGGTTTCGACTTCGCCGCCATCGCCGATTACCGGCTGCTCGAACGCGTGGTGCGGACCGCCGACGCGCGCGGCCAGGCCATCCATGTGGGCAACGTGTTCTCCGCCGATCTGTTCTACGAGCCGGACCCGGTGATGTTCGAGCGCATGACCAAAATGGGCATCCTTGCCGTGGAGATGGAGGCGGCCGGGCTCTACGGCGTCGCCGCCGAGCTGGGCAAGCAGGCGCTGACCGTGCTGACCGTCAGCGACCACATCCTCACCGGCGAGAAGCTCAGCGCCGAGCAGCGCCAGGAAGACTTCCACGACATGCTGCGCCTGACCCTCGATGCGCTGTGCCAGGCCTGATCAACGCCACGGCGGCCGACGACGTGCCGCCTCCAGAAGGAGAAACGTGCAAATGAATGCGAGCAAAACCTTGCGTAACGGCCTGCTGCTGGTGGCCGGCCTGTGGGCTGGCCAGGTATTGGCCTGGGGCCAGCAGGGCACTGCCCTGGTCGGCGAGCTGGCGCAGCGCCAGCTGGATGCCGATGCCAAGGCCGAAGCGGCGCGGCTGCTCGGGCTGATTAAGCAGAGCGATTTCTCGGTGGTCGCCAACTGGGCCGGCAGTCTGGACCAGAACCCGCAGACCAAGGCGCTCTGGGAGAAGACCAAGAACGAACGGCTGGTGATCTACAAGGTCGACGACTGCCAGTACCAGCCACCGCGCGACTGCCCGGATGGGGTGTGTACCGTGGCCGCCATCGAGCGCAACCGCGCCACCCTGGCCGATCCCAAGGCGCCCAACCAGGCCCGCCTGATGGCGCTGCTGTTCCTCATTCACCACGTCGCCGACGCCAGCTCGCCGCTGAACAACAGCTTCAAGGACGACAAGGGCGGCTACGACTTCCCGGTGAAGGCGGGCGGTCGCACCTACAACCTGCGCAAGACCTGGGACGATTTTCTTCTCAGCGCCGCGCAGCTGGACGTCAAGGCCTACGCCGACAAGCTGCAGAAGAACCTGCCGGCAGTCGACTCGAACAGCCCGGCGGCATGGTCGCAGCAGGCCTGTCGGATCGTCCGCGACGGCGACATCTACCCGAAGGCGGTCAGCACGCGGAAGCTGCCGACCAAGCAGTACGACGACGATGACGGCGACTTCGACAGCGCGGCGAAGAACATGGAGTACAACCGCACCGGCAAAGACTACAGCCGCGGCGACAAGCTGATGAGCGACAGCGGCGATAAGCGCGATGGCAACACCATCAATGCCAGCTACATGAAGAAGTTCGTTCCGGTCGCCGAGCAGCAGGTCGAACTGGCCTCGGTGCGCCTGGCGCAATTGCTCAACGACGCCCTGGTAGCCGGCCGCCCGGCACCCTGACGCATCACTACCGATAACCCGCCGGCCGGCATTTTTCCCGGGCCGGCGCGCCACCCCTTTGCCTGACGAAAGTGAGTCGCCATGAATTACTCGCGCCTGCGTCCCCTGTTGTTGCTGACCGCCCTCGGGCTGGCCGGTTGCATGTCCACCTCCAGCCACGACGCCAGCGAACTGCGCGTGTCGCTGATGACCTACAACGTCGAGAACCTCTTCGACACCGTGCATGACCAGGGCAAGGACGACTTCGCCTACCTGCCGCTGGCGGTCAAGCAGGCGCACCCGGAATACCTGGCGACCTGCGCGAAGATCACGGTGCCGGCCTGGCGCGAGCAGTGCGAGAAGACCGACTGGACCGAGGCCAAGCTGGACGAGAAGCTCACCCGCCTGGCCGACGTGATCGGCCAGATCGATGACGGTCGCGGCCCGGACATCCTGATGCTCGACGAGGTGGAAAACCTCAAGGTGGTCGAGATGCTCAACGCGCGCCTCGGCAAGTCCGCCTACCAGACCCGCGTGCTGCTCGAAGGCTGGGATGAGCGCGGCATCGACACCGCGGTGCTCAGCCGCCTGCCACAGTGGGACGCACCGATCCTACACCAGGTGCCGTACCACGCCGAGGGCGAGGACCGGTCAGACAAGACCGGCAAGACCCGCGGCATTCTCGAAGTGCGCCTGCTGCTACCGGGCGGCCAGAAGGCTTCGGTGTTCGCTGTGCACCTGCCGTCTGGCGGCGGCCCCGGCTACCTGCGCCGGCAGGCGGTGGATTACCTCGCGGTGCTGAAGAGCCAGCTGCCGGCCGACGTGCTGCCGATCGTCGGCGGCGACTTCAACATCAACGCCGGCGAAGAACGGCAGCACCGCTACATCGCCGGCAACCTGGCCAGTACCTGGAGCGTCTCGCACTTGATCGGCTGCGCCGAATGCAAGGGCAGCTACTACTACCACGCGCTGCGCCAGTGGTCGTTCTTCGACATCCTCCTGTTCCCGCCGCAGATGACCGCCGCCGGCTTCAACGGCTGGAAGGTCGATCCGGCGAGCATCCGCCTCGCCCACCAGAGCCGTTACCAGGTGAACAAGTGGGGCTCGCCGTCGCGCTTCGATGACGGCAAACACGACGACGGCGTGTCCGACCACTGGCCGCTGTACGCGGAAATCTACCGGGCCAGGCCCTAGGAGAATGCTGTGAGCGACCTGATTCTGTTTCCGACCTGGCTGGTCCCGGTCGAGCCGGCGGGCGTGGTGCTCACCGGCCACGGGCTGGTGGTGCGCGACGGGCGTATCGCCCGCATCGCCCCGCGCGAAGAGCTGAGCATCGACGCCGCCGACGAGGTGCGCGAGCTGCCCGGCATGTTGCTCGCGCCGGGCCTGGTGAACACCCACGGGCATGCGGCGATGAGCCTGTTCCGCGGGCTGGCCGACGACCTGCCGCTGATGACCTGGCTGGAGGGGCACATCTGGCCGGCGGAGAAGCAGTGGGTGGATGCCGAGTTCGTCCGCGACGGCACCGCGCTGGCGATTGCCGAGCAGCTCAAGGGCGGCGTCACCTGTTTCTCAGACATGTACTTCTACCCTGAAGTGGTCGCCGAGCTGGTCGAAGCGACCGGCGTACGGGCACAGATCACCCTCCCTGTGCTGGACTTCCCGGTGCCTGGTGCGGCGGACATCGACGCCGCGCTCAACGCCGGCCTGCCGTTGTTCGAGCGCCTGCGCGGGCACCCGCGGATGCGCATGGCCTTCGGCCCGCACGCGCCCTACACGGTGGGCGATGCCAGCATGATCCGGGTGCGCGAGCTGGCCGCCGAGTTCGACGCCGGCATCCAGATGCACGTTCATGAAACCGCCGACGAAGTCGCCACCGCCGTGCAGGCCGGCGGCGAGCGGCCGCTGGCGCGGGTGGCGCGGCTGGGCCTGCTCGGGCCGCATTTCCAGGCGGTGCACATGACCCAGATCGACGACAGCGACATCGCCCTGCTGCAAGCCAGCGGCGCGCATGTGCTGCATTGCCCGGAATCCAACCTCAAGCTGGCCAGCGGTTTCTGCCCCGTCGAGAAACTCTGGCAGGCAGGCGTCAACGTCGCTGTCGGCACCGACGGCGCGGCCAGCAACAACGACCTCGACCTGCTCGGCGAGACCCGCACCGCGGCGCTGCTGGCCAAGGCCGTGGCCGGTTCGGCCACTGCGCTGAATGCGCACAATGCGCTGCGCATGGCCACGCTGAACGGCGCGCGGGCACTGGGCATGGGCGATGTGGCCGGCTCGCTGGAGGTGGGCAAGGCTGCCGACCTGGTCGCCTTCGATCTCTCGGGGCTGGCCCAGCAGCCGCTCTACGATCCGGTCTCGCAGCTGATCTACGCCAGCGGCCGGGATTGCGTGCGGCATGTCTGGGTCGCCGGCGAGCAACTGCTCGACGATCGCCGCCTGCTGCGCCAGGACGAGGCGCAGCTGCTCGCCAGCGCCCACACCTGGCAGGTGCGGCTGGCCCAGCCACGATGAGCGGTCTGGCGCAGCGCAGTGGCGGGCGGGTGCGCCAGGACAACGAGGCGCTGATCCTCGCTGCCGCCGAGGCGACCTTCGCCGAATACGGTTTCAAGGGCGCCAGCATGGGCATGATCGCCCTGCGCGCCGGGCTGCCGAAGGCCAACCTGCACTACTACTTCGGCAACAAGCAGACGCTTTACATGGCCGTACTTGGGCGCATCCTGCAACTCTGGACGCAGAGCTTCGATACCCTGTGCATCGACGACGAGCCGGCCGAAGCGCTGTCGCGCTACATCCGCAATAAGCTCGAATTCTCCTGGCGCAATCCGCTGGCCTCGAAAGTCTTCGCCATGGAGGTGATCAGCGGTGGAGCGTGCCTCGAGGCGCATTTCAATCAGGATTTCCGCGACTGGTTCCGCGGTCGCGCGCAGGTGTTCCATGCCTGGTCGGCAGCAGGCAAGATGGACCCGGTGGCCCCCATCCACCTGATCTTCCTGCTGTGGTCGAGCACCCAGCATTACGCCGACTTCGCCACTCAGATCGGCTCGATTCTCGGCCAGCCCGGCGGCATTGAGTGCGAGATGGAGGAAATCTGCGGCAATCTGACGACGATCATTCTCAAGGGGTGTGGCGTGAGGGGGAATATCTCTCGTCAGAGCCTTACGAACTCAACCGCTGTTTCGAGTAGTCTTTGCTCCACGGGAGCCAGGCCTGGAATGGAATGACCAATCACAAGATCAAAATCCGCCGAAAGAACGTCGAGAAGATTCTCCTGGCCGCCGAGCAGGTGTTCGCCGAACAGGGTCACGCCGGCACCTCGATGGCCGACATCGCCAAGCGCGCCGAGCTGCCGCGCTCGAACCTGCACTACTACTTCACCACCAAGGACGAGCTGTACCGCGAGGTGCTGGTCAACCTGCTCAGCGTGTGGGAGCTGGAGGGGGCCTGCTTCGTGCATTTCGACGACCCGCGCGTGGTGCTGACCAGCTATGTGCGCGAGAAGATGACCCACTCGCGGACCCGTCCGCACGGCTCCAAGCTGTGGGCCAACGAGATCATGCATGGCGCGCCGCTGTTTCGCGACATTCTCGACGAGCACCTGTTCGCCGGCGCCAAGTTCAAGGAGAACAAGATTCGCCAGTGGGTCGAGGAGAAGCGCATCCGCCCGGTTGAGCCCTTTGCGCTGCTCTACCTGATCTGGGCCTCGACCCAGCACTACGCTGACTTCGACTACCAGGTCACGGCGCTGAACGACCATAAGCCGCTCAGCGACCAGCAGTTTGAGCAGGCGGTGCAGACCATCACTGCGGTGGTTCTGCGTGGCATCGGCCTGGAGCCCTGAGGCGGACACCGCAGAAACGAAAAAGGCCGCGTTCTTCGCGGCCTTTTGCTGTACGCAGGCTGTCGATCAGCGCGCGGGCGTGGCGGCGCGTTCGGCCTTGAGCCTGCGCAGCTCGACGGTGAAGCGTGCGGCCAGGCGCTCGAACTCCGGGGTTCTGCGCAGCGCCAGGTAGAGGTCGTCGTGGCTGATCAACTGACGGTGGTAGTCCAACTGATCGAGGATGCCCATCTGCTGCGCCAGGTACAGCCCGACGCGTCGCTCGATCAGCACCATGTCGACGCGTCCAAGCATCAACTTGCCGAAATTGGCGGCATGGCTGGGGGCGTTCTCGCGGACGAAGTCCTTGGATTGGCGAAAGGCTTCGTTGGAATACCAGTAGCCCGGCGACACACCGATGCGAAGGCCCTTCAGGCTGTTCAGGTCGCTGTACGGGAACGGTCGCTGGCGGGCGTAGAAGAGCACGAACTCGCTGCTGGACAGCGGCTCGTCGATGAACACCATGCTTTGCTCGCGGTCCGGGTTGCGGAAGATGTCGAGGATCGCGTCGGCGCGGCCCTCGTCGAACTCCGCCAGGCTGCGCTTCCACGGCAGCAGTTGCAGCTCGTGGGTGATGCCGAGGCGTTCGAGCACCGTTGCGGTGAGCTCGTAGTCCAGGCCGCGCACCACGCCGTTCTCTTCGTAGACGTAGGGCGCCCAGGCTTCGCTGACGATGCGCAGCGGATCGGCCTGCGCGACCACGCAGGCGGTGCAGAACAGCAATGCCCAGCAGATCCTTTTCGCCATCTACAGCTCCCTTTTCCTGTTACCCGCGCCCGCGGTCGTGCGGGCGATGGAAGCAAGTCATGCGCCAGGGATCGCGGCCGCTCGCGTCGCGCTGCCGGACAGTCCCTGCCGGGTCAGGCGCCGAGACCCAGGTTGCTGCAGATCGCCAGGCTCGGTTCGGCCTGGTTCAGGGTGTAGAAGTGCAGCCCCGGCGCGCCACCGGCCAGCAAGCGTTCGCACATTGCGCTGATCACCTGTTCGCCGTAGGCCTGGATGCTCTGCACGTCGTCGCCGTAGGCTTCGAGCTGCTTGCGCATCCAGCGCGGCAGTTCCGCGCCGCAGGCGTCGGAGAAGCGCGCCAGTTTGCTGTAGTTGGTCACCGGCATGATGCCCGGCACGATCGGCGTGTCGACGCCGGCCCTGCGCACCCGCTCGACGAAGTAAAAGTAGGCGTCGGCGTTGAAGAAGTACTGGGTGATGGCGCTGTCGGCGCCGGACCGGGCCTTGCGCACGAAGTTCGCCAGGTCGTCCTCGAAGCCGCGTGCCTGCGGGTGCATTTCCGGATAGGCGGCGATTTCGATATGGAAGTGGTCGCCGGTTTCGCGGCGGATGAACTCGACCAGTTCGTTGGCGTAGCGCAGCTCGCCGCTGGCCATGCCCATGCCCGACGGCAGGTCGCCACGCAGCGCGACGATGCGGCGGATACCGGCGGCCTGGTACTGCGTGAGCAGGCTGCGCAGGTCGTCCTTACTGTCGCCGACGCAGGACAGATGCGGTGCGGTCGGCACCTTCACTTCGCCGTCCAGCTGCAGCACGGTGTTCAGCGTACGGTCGCGGGTCGAACCGCCGGCGCCGTAGGTGCAGGAGAAGAAGTGCGGGCGTTCCGCGGCCAGTCGGCGCGCGTTGGCCAGCAGTTTTTCATGCCCGGCCTCGGTCTTCGCCGGGAAGAACTCGAAGCTGACGTTGGTTTTTTTCTGGGTCATGGAGACGCTTCTCTTCGTAGGGCGGGTTGGCGACGCCGGCCCCATACGTGAAGGCTAATCATGGTTTCTACGCGGCGCGTAACCCGCCAGGCGACAGTCGAGACCGCGCTAGAAACCCGTTGTAAGCGAGGGTGGGTTACGCCGCTGCGCGGCTAAAACCCACCCTTCGGTGTGGATCAGTAGCGGTAGGCGTCCGGCTTGAACGGGCCTTCGGTGCTCACACCGATGTACTCGGCTTGCTTCGGCGTCAGGCGGGTGACCACGCCACCGAAGCCCTTGACCATCTCCAGGGCGACTTCCTCGTCGAGTTTCTTCGGCAGCACTTCCACGGTCAGGCGCTCGGCCTTCTTCTCGGCGGAGAGTTCGGCGAACTTCTGCTCGAACAGGAAGATCTGCGCCAGCACTTGGTTGGCGAAGGAACCGTCCATGATCCGGCTCGGGTGGCCGGTGGCGTTGCCCAGGTTCACCAGGCGGCCTTCGGCGAGAAGGATCAGGTAGTCGTCGTTCTGCGCGTCGAAGCCGCCGGCGCCGGTGCGGTGGATCTTGTGCACCTGCGGCTTGACCTCTTCCCAGGCCCAGTTCTTGCGCATGAAGGCGGTGTCGATCTCGTTGTCGAAGTGGCCGATGTTGCAGACCACGGCGCGCTTCTTCAGCGCCTTGAGCATGCCGGCGTCGCAGACGTTGACGTTGCCGGTGGTGGTGACGATCAGGTCGATCCTGCCCAGCAACGCGGCGTCGACGCAGCCTTCGCTGCCGTCGTTGACGCCGTCCTTGTAGGGCGAAACCAGCTCGTAGCCGTCCATGCAGGCCTGCATGGCGCAGATCGGGTCGACTTCGCTGACCTTGACGATCATGCCTTCCTGGCGCAGCGAGGCCGCCGAGCCCTTGCCCACGTCGCCGTAGCCGATCACCAGCGCCTGCTTGCCGGACAGCAGGTGGTCGGTACCGCGCTTGATGGCGTCGTTGAGGCTGTGGCGGCAGCCGTACTTGTTGTCGTTCTTGCTCTTGGTGACCGCGTCATTGACGTTGATCGCCGGGACTTTCAGGGTGCCGGCCTTGAGCATGTCGAGCAGGCGGTGCACGCCGGTGGTGGTCTCTTCGGTGACGCCGTGGATGCGTTCGAGCATCTGCGGGTATTTCTTGTGCAGGATTTCAGTCAGGTCACCGCCGTCGTCCAGCACCATGTTGGCGTCCCACGGCTGGCCATCCTTGAGGATGGTCTGCTCGATGCACCACTCGTACTCCTGCTCGGTCTCGCCTTTCCAGGCGAACACCGGGATGCCGGCGGCGGCGATGGCGGCGGCGGCCTGGTCCTGGGTCGAGAAGATGTTGCACGACGACCAGCGCACTTCGGCGCCCAGGGCGGTCAGCGTCTCGATCAGTACGCCGGTCTGGATGGTCATGTGGATGCAGCCGAGGATCTTCGCGCCTTTCAGCGGCTGGCTGGCGGCGTATTTGCGGCGCAGACCCATCAGGGCCGGCATCTCGGACTCGGCGATGATCAGCTCTTTGCGGCCCCAATCGGCCAGGGAAATGTCGGCGACTTTGAAATCGGTGAAACCGGCAGGCGTAGAAACAGCGCTCATGGGATGAGTTCTCCATTCGTTCGAGTGCGAATGGGCGCCGTTGCTGCGTCTGGGAAACGCCCCGTGCGAGCCTGACAGGTAGGCTGCCTCGAATCGATCGAAGCGGCCCGGCCTGCTGCAGCGCCCCTCGCCCGGGTGGCGGGCACGACCGTAAACCGGGCGTGTGAGGCGAAGGATTATAGCGATGCCGGCGCGACTACCCAATAGGGCAGCGAAGGTGCGCGCCGGATGGCGCGCGCCGTCACTTGCTGAGCATGGTGCCGAGCAGCTTGACGCCGGCGTTGACCGCGGTTTCCTGGGCGGTCTGCGGGGCGGCGGCCGGGACGGCCTGGACCGGCTGCTGAGTGCTGGCGGTCTGTGCGCAGAGGGTGTTGGCCTGCAGCAGGAGCTTCTGCACGTTGCTGTTGTTGGCGGCCTTGCCGGCAGCCTGTGCCAGGGCCAGTTGGTCCTGGTACTCGCGAAGCTTGGCGTCGCAGGCGCTGTTGCCGGTGCTGCTCACCGTATTTGCCGTATTCGCGGTGTTGGCCGGGGTGCCGTTCACCGCATTGGCGACGCTTGCCACGCCGTTGGCGAGGGCGCCGAAGTCCAGTGCCTGGGCCGGCAGGTGAAAGGCGGCAAGCAGAACGGCGGCGGAAAGGGGCAGAAAACGCATGGGTTCAACCTCAGTGTCGGGTCGCTCGGCGGCGCGAAGGGTGGCAATACCGAGTGAAGTCCTTGGAAAATGATCGACGGGGATTTAAACCCATGCGCGGGAGTAGGGCAATTAGGTTCTTGTGAACTTTTCCATCGCATTTCCGGTCGCGACACTCAGGCGCCGGCCTGCGATCATGCTGGCGATTCCTAACCCCCGACAGGAGTGTCTATGAACTTCCATACGCGCAAATGGGTGAAGCCCGAAGACCTCAACCCCAACGGCACGCTGTTTGGCGGCAGCCTGCTGAAATGGGTGGACGAGGAGGCGGCGATCTACGCCATCGTCCAGCTGGGCAACCAGCGGGTGGTGACCAAATTCATTTCCGAGATCAATTTCGTCAGCTCGGCGCGGCAGAGCGACATCATCGAGCTGGGCATCACCGCCACCGAATTCGGCCGCACCTCGATCACCCTGCGCTGCGAAGTGCGCAACAAGATCACCCGCAAGAGCCTGCTGACCATCGAGCGCATGGTGTTCGTCAACCTTGGCTCGGACGGCCTGCCGGCGCCGCACGGCAAGAGCGAAATCACCTACATCCGCGACCAGTTCAAGGAAGAGGACGCGCCCACCGATCCCGCCCGTTGAGTCTCCCGCGGCGGGCGTGACCTGCGTCAACCTGTCGCCAGGTGAGGGCGCCGTGCCGACGGATCAGTTTGGCAGCGACACGGACGGGGGCGGATAATCCGCGTCCCGCCCAACCCTCGCGAAAACGCCCATGCCTTCCAAATCATTGTTCATCGTATTCGCCGCGCTGCTCGTGCTCGGTGGTTGCAACAAGATTGACCCCAACTCCCCGCTCGGCCAGCGCCAGGCGATCTTCAAGCAGATGCTGAAGACCAGCGAAGACCTCGGCGGCATGCTGCGCGGCCGGCTGAAGTTCGACAGCAAGGCGTTCGCCACCGGCGCCGCGCATCTGGACGAGCTGTCGCGCCAGCCGTGGAAGCACTTTCCGACGGTCAAGGAAGAGCACAGCAACGCGCGTGACGAGGTGTGGCAGCGCCAGGAGCGCTTCGACGAACTGGCCCGCGACCTGGAAGCCAGCACCGCCGCCCTGGTCGCTGCCAGCACCAGCGGGCCGTTGGCGCCCGAGACGGTCGCCGCGCCGCTGCAGAAGGTGGAAGACGCCTGCGAAGCCTGCCACAAGGAGTTCCGCGACTACTGATCGCGGCCCGTCAGAAGCCCGCCACGCCGGCCTCCTTCAGCCGCTGGCGAAGGGCGCGGACCTGCGGGTCGGCGAAGAAGGCCACCAAGGCACGCGCGCGGCCCGGGCCGACACCGGGCTCGCGCTGCCAGTCGGCCTGGCTGCGTCCGGCCAGTTGCTGCCAGTCCGTACCGAGATTCGCCGCGCCGCTGGGCGGCAAGCCAAGGGCGCCCAGCCAGCGGCCGAACGGCTGGGCGCGGGCCTCGGCGAAACTCGCCAGCAGGCGTTTGGCGCGCTTCTCGCCGAAGCCGGGCAGGGCGAGCAACTGCCCCTCGCGCAGGTCCATCCAGTCGAGCAGGTGCTCCACCAGTCCCGCGTCGATCAGCGTCTGCCAGCTCCCCGCTCCGACTCCGGCGAGCCCCAGGCCGTGCTTGCCGCCCAGCCATTCCAGGCGCGCGGCGAACTGGCTGCGGCAGTCGGGCGTGGGCTGCCAGCAGCTCAGCGGGTGATAGCGCGAGGCGGCGGGTAGCTCCAGCGGCTTGCGCACGGCGGCATGCCAGACCACGCCGTCGAGGCGCGGGATGGTCAGCCCGGCGAGACTGACCGATACCTGGTCGCCGGGCTGGATATCCAGTTCGCGCAGGCGACGCAACGATCCGGCCGACACGCGCTGCACGCGACGGTCATCCAGCTGAACCGGTTGCAGCTGCAGCAGCGGGGTGATGCGCCCGCTGCGGCCGACCTTGAACTCCACCGCGCGCACCTCGGCGAGCACCTGGGCGAGCGGGTACTTCCAGGCGATCGCCCAGGCCGGTGCGCTGGCGCTCCAGCGCTCGCCCGGCGGACGCCGGCCCTGCTTGATCACCACGCCGTCGCTGGCGAACGGCAATGCGGCCCGGTACCAGTGCTCCCGCCATTTGCGAGCCTCGGCGAAGGAGGCCGCCGGTTCGCTGAAACGCGCGCTGTCGGCGAAACCCAGGCGGCGCAGTTCGTCGAGGCGGGCGCGCATGTCGGCAGGGCCGTCCGGCCATTCCCAGACGAACAGGCCGATGCCGGCGGCATCGGCCTCGCCGAGGCTCTGCCGCGCCAGCAGCCCGGCGACCTTGCCCCGCGCGCCGGCGCTGCCGTGGCTGGCCTGCACGTGCTCCGTCAGCTTCCAGTACAGCTCGCCCTGGAGCAGCAGCCGGCGGTTGTCGGGCAGCCGCGCCGGCACGCCGGGAAGCGCGCGCACCCGCGCCGTCCAGTCCTGGCCGAAGCGGCCATCGCCGCGGCTGATCGCTTGCAGCAGCTGGCCGTCGCGATAGATCAGCGTCACCGCCACGCCATCGACCTTCGGCTGCACCCAGAGCCCTTCGCGGTCGGCCATCCAGGCTTCGACGCGGGCTTCGTCGGCGAGCTTGTCGAGACCGGTCTGCGGCACCGGATGGGCGATCTGCCCGGCGGCGCCGGCCAGCGGATCGGCGGCGAGCGGCGCCTGCCCGTGGAAACAGTCGCGCCAGCCGGCGAGCCGTTCGCGGGCCTGGTCATAGAGTTCGTCGGCGATCGGCGAGCGGCCCTGGCGGTGGTAGGTGGCGTCCCATTCGGCGATCCGGCGGGACAGGCCGTCGAGCTCGGCGCGGGCGCGCTCGGGCTGCCAGTCGGGGCAGGGCGCGGCGAGCAGGGTGAAAGGCAGGCAGAACGGCGTGGCGGCGATCCAGCGCTTCATCGGGAGCATCCTTGCTCGGGGAGAAGCGCGCAGCGTAGTTCAGGCGGTGCCGCCGGGGCATGCGACTCAGGCGAGCAGGCGCTGGATCTGGTCCTGCAGGGTGTCGAAGGAGAACGGCTTGGCCAGCACCGGCGCCTGGTGCGCGATGGGGCTGCCGGAGTCGAGAATTTCCGCCGGGTAGCCGCTGATGAAAATGACCTTGAGGTCCGGCCGCAGCTTGAGCGCGGGTTCGGCGATCATCACGCCGGAGACTCCGTCCGGCAGGCGGAAGTCGCTGACCAGCAGATCGAGGCGGGGTTTGCTCGCCAGTATTGCGAACGCCTCCGCGGCGGACGCGGCCTGCAGCACGTCGTAGCCTTCTTCTTCGAGGTATTCGGCGAGCAGAAGCCGGACGTCCGGCTCATCCTCGACCAGCAGAACGATTTTGCTTTTTGCCTGACTCATTGGTGGCGCCCGGGACTGCTAAGGGGGATTTTTCGATGGGGTTGAATATTCCCCGCATACGACCGCCAGCGCCAGGGTCCGTTCCGGAAACTTTCACGTCGATCAACCCGCTGCGCCCCGTCGTCGAGTCGACCGCGAAAGGCGGCCGCTTGCTAGACTGCGCGCTCCCCGATTACCCGTCCCGCCCGCCATGACGCCGCTGAAATACCTCGCTGCCTATCCGCCCGCGCTGCAGGAAAAGGTGCGCACGCTGATCGCCCAGGAACGCCTCGAGGAGTACCTGCGCCAGCGCTATCCCGAGCGCCATGCGGTGCAGAGCGACAAAGCGTTGTACGCCTACACCATGGCGCTCAAACAGGAGTTCCTGCGCAACGCGCCGGGGCTGGACAAGGTGCTCTACGACGCCAGGCTCGACGTGTTGCAGAAGGCCCTCGGCCTGCACACGGCGGTGTCGCGCGTGCAGGGCGGAAAGCTCAGGGCGAAGAAGGAAATCCGCATCGCCGCGCTGTTCCGCGATACGGCGCCGCAGTTCCTCAACATGATCGTGGTTCACGAGCTGGCGCACCTGCGCGAGTTCGATCACAACAAGGCGTTCTACCAGCTCTGCGAGCACATGCTGCCCGGCTACCACCAACTGGAGTTCGACCTGCGCATCCACCTGACCTGGCGCGACCTGCAGACGAAATCCTGAGCCGGCGAATTTGCGTAGCGGTGCCTTCGTCCTGGGGCTCTTGCGGGTAGCGGGGCTCAGAAGGCCGCGAGAATCTCGAAGCGGCGTTTGCGCCCGGCGATCTCACGCTCGAATTCATCGCCTGCGTGCTGCCCGAGCAGGGCGGCGCCGAGCGGCGAGCGGGCGGTGATCACCAGCACGTCGCGCTGCTCGTCGCTGAGCTTGAGACCGGCGCCGTCGGGGCCGAGCAGCAGCCACTGCTCGTCGCCGTTGTCGTCGGCCAGTTGCACCAGCGTGCCGAGGGTGATGCCGCGCGGCGCGGCGTAGGGTTGCAGCGGCAACTGGCGCCAGGCGGCGAGGGCCTGGTGGATTTCCTCGACGCGGCGCGACTGGCCTGCGGCCAGGTACGACGCCTCCAGACCGAGGGTGTCGTACTTGTTTTCGGCGATGTTCTCTTCGTGGGTCGCCGCCTCGTAGGCGGTTTGCGCGGCGCGGCGCGCCAGTTCGAGGTCGCTTTCCAGGCGCTCCAGCAGGCGCTCGCGCAGACGGGCCTTGTCCATCGGGTTCAGGTTCGCGCGCGCGGCAGGCTGACCGGGAGGAACACGTCGACGATCACTTCCTCGCCCCCGCTGCTGAACTCGACGCGCCCGCCGAAGCTTTCGCACAGCGCCTTCACCGTCGGCAGGCCAAGCCCCCAACCCTGCACGTCGCTCTTGGTGGAGATGAAGTAGGGCGTCGCCAGGTTCGCCAGCACGTCGCTGGGAATGCTGCCGCCATTGCGTACGCGGATCAGCATTTCGCCCTCGAGGTGGCGCTGTTCGATGAAGATCGGCGCGGTCTTGCTGCCGTGCTTGGCGGCGTTGATCACCAGGTTGTCGATGATCCGCAGGAACGCATGGCGATCCCAGAACACCTGCTCTTCGGGGGTTTCCAGGTCGACGCGCAGCTCGTTGCCGATCTGGATGCGCAGATCGGCGACCGCACCCTCGAGCAGCATGCCGACGGTGAAGGTCTCGCCGTTGAGTTGAAGGCCACCACCGAGGCTGACGTGGGAGATGTCGAGCACATTGGTGATCATCTGGCTCATGCGCTGCAGGTTCTTTTCGAGAATATCCAGCATCTCGTCGCTGCGCCGGGTAGGGCTCTTCTGCATCAGCCCTACCACCATCGAGGCGGCGGTGAGCGGCGAGCGCAGGTCGTGGCTGAGCGAGCGCATGAAGCGCTCAAGCATGATCTTCTCGGTCTGCAGGTTCTGGCTGAGGGCAATCGCCACGTTGCGCTGCTGTTCGACGCGTTCGATGCGGTGGTTGGTCTTGAGCAGCGAAGAAATGGTCGCGACCACTTCGTCCGGGTTGATCGGATGCGTCAGGTAGGCCTGCGCGCCACTGTTGAGCCCGGTGGCCTTGTCCTTGCCGGTGACGAAGGTTGCGGAGATGTTGATGACCGACGGCAGCTTGCCGCGGCCGAGCTTCTTCTCGGCGGCCTGGATGAGATCGAACCCGGTCATGTCCGGCAGGTTGATGTCGATGATCATCAGGTCGACGTCGGCGTCCATCAGCGCCAGGCCCTCTTCGCCACTGCCGGCCTCGATGATTTCGTAGGACGGCTGGGTGGCGAGGATCTTCTTCAGCACATAGCGGTTGGCGTCGGTGTCGTCGATGACAAGGATGCGCTTGCGGGTCTTCATTCCTGCCTCCACGCGAGGGCTCTGACGCATTGCAGCAGGCGTTCGGAATAATCCGCCTGGGTCTTCAGCAACAGCGCATGGCAGTGGGGCTCCAGGCGGGCGCGCTCTTCGTCGCCAAGCGGTTTCGCCGTGTTGATCACCACCCGCTGGTGCATGCTCCAGTCCATGCTGGCGAGCAGGTCCTCGCCGCTGATGTCCGGAAGCTCGAGGTCGAGGAAGATGATGTCCGGGCGTACCGCGTTGAGCTTGTCGATGCTGGCGCGGGCGCTGTCCGCCTCGATCAGCACCGGATCGTAGGGTTCCAGGGTGCGGCGGATCAGGTAACGGTCGGCGTCGCTGTCATCGATGATCAGGATAGTCGTCCCGCTGAGGTCGAGGTCCCGGCCGTCGCTTTCCTCACCGTCCAGTTCCAGCGGAATCTGCACGTAGAAGCGGCTGCCCTGGCCTTCGCGGCTGGACAGGCTGATGCGCCCGTTGAGCAGGGTCGCCAGCTTCTGCGCCAGCGGCAGGCCCAGGCCGGTGCCCTCGATGTTCTTCAGGTTCGGCGACTTGATCCGGCAGAACTCCTCGAACACCCGCGCCTGGTTCTCCGCGGAGATACCGATGCCGGTGTCCTCGACGAGGAACTCCAGGTGCGCGTCGTCCGGCTGGAACACCTTGATCTTCACGTTGCCGGCCGGGGTGTACTTGAACGCGTTGGAAATCAGGTTGCGCAGGATCTGAAACAGCCGGCCGTGGTCGGTGTTCAGGCTCACGTCGCTGGTCGGCAGCTGGATCAGCGGAGTGACGCCCGGATAGCGGATCGCCAGCGAGGTCGTCAGGGTCTCGATCTCCTCCATGAAGGCGAACAAGCTGAAACGCGTCGGCGCGATCTCGATGCGCCCGGACTGCACCTCGGCGAGGTCGAGCAGCTCGGTGATCAGGTTGGCCAGCTCGGCGGCGGCGTCGCTGATGAACTTCACCTGCTTCAGTTGCTCGGCGTTCAGCTGGCCGTCGACGCCACTGGCCAGCAGCTTGGAGATGTTCTCGATGATGTTGATCGGGGTGCGGAATTCGTGGGTCATGTTGGAGAAGAAGCGGCTCTTCGATTCGCCGGCCTCCTTCAATTCCTGAGCGGTCTTCTCCAGCTCGGAATACAGCGCTACCACGCCCTTGTTGGTGTTTTCCAGCTCCTGGGCGGTGTCCTCCAGCTCCTGCTGGCGGATGCGAAGCTCGTTGTTGGTGAGCAGCAGGTCCTCGCTCTGCAGTTGCAGTTCCCGGTACGGATCGAGCTCGCCGCCCGCGCTGAGCTGCTGGCGGAAGGCGACGATCTGCGCCTCGTCCGGGAATGGTCGGGGTTGGCCCATGTACTTGATCGCGCGTATCCGCGTGCCGTTGGTCGAGGACTCGATCTGGAAATCGTCCATCAGCCGCTTGGCGCCGACCAGGCCGACGCCCATACCGGTGGTGGAGACGTAGCTGCCGTCGAGGATCTCCTGCAGCTGGGCGATGCCCTTGCCCTGGTCTATCGCGTCGAAGGCGATGCCGTTGAGCTGACCGCGGGCGTCGCGCTGCAGGTAGAAATTGAATCTCCCCTGGCTGGCGTACTGGAAGATGTTGCGCGCCAGCTCGGACACGCCGGTGGCCAGGCGAATCTGCTCCAGCTGCGACATGCCCACCCAGCCGGCGATCTGCTTGGCGCGCTGACGACAGAGCACCACGTCGATTTCGGAAAGGATGGGTACGCTGGAGATCGGCAGCGCGTCACGCATGACGAAGCACCACCACCGTGGCGTCGTCGTTCAGCCGGCGGAAGTCGCGCATGATGGCGCCGGCGACCAGGGCCGGGTGGCGGGCGCGAATGCCGGGGTAGGGGTTCAGGCTGGATTTGGTGGTGATGCCATCGGAAGACATGATCAACAGGGTGTGCTCGTCCCAGGGGTAAGAGAAGGTCTGTACCCTTCCGACCTTGTAGCCCACCGTTCCGTTCGAAGAAACCATGCCGCGTGACTGTTCCGCGTAGAGCGCGCCGGCGATGTTGCCCACGCCGCAGAAGGTCACCTGGCCCTGTTCGACGTCCACCTCGGCGAACGCCAGGGCGCCGCCACGAGTGCTCTGCAGCGCATGGTGGGTGCGCTCCATGAGTTCGACCAGGCCGATCTTCGGGTCGTGCTCGAGGAACAGCCGGCGTGCCCGCTGGCTGGCTTCGTTGGCCTGCGGACCATGACCGAGGCCGTCGCAGAGCATCACCCGGTTGTCCCGAATCGCCCAGGCGTCGCCGCAGAGCTCTTCCTTGGGGTGCGGCAGGCACAGCGCGCCGCTGATCAGCGCCGAGGGCGGCGACTTTTCGAGCTGGAAGCGTGCCAGCACCACGGTGCCCTGGCCCGGCTGTGAATAGATGTCGAAGCTGTCCGAGAGGCGCTTGATCGCACCCAGGCCGGCGCCCATGGTGCCCTTGCTGGAGTAGCTGTCGGCCATGCACTGGGCAACGTTGACCATGCCCGGTCCGCGGTCGACGGCCAGCACGTCCAGCGTGCCGCCGTCGCCGTTGAGCAGGATCTCGCCTTCGCCGGCGTGGTTGACCAGGTTGCGGGCCATTTCCTGGATGACAATGGTCAGCCGGCCCAGGGCATCCTCGTCGAACCCCTGCGCCTCGGCCTGCCTGATGGTCGCGCGGCGCACCGCGTCGACATGGGCGACCTCGTTGACCACGAACGAGCGGGTACAGCAGTCGGTGTTCAACGCCACTTCCATAATTCGATGCGGGTGCCTTGCCCGGGTTGGCTTTCGATGGCGAACTGGTCGACCAGGCGCTTGGCGCCGCCGAGTCCCAGGCCCATGCCGCTGCCCGAGGTGTATCCATCGACCATGGCCCGGTCGAGGTTCGCGATGCCTTCGCCCTGGTCGGAAATCACCAGGCGAACGGCGCCGCGCCCGTCCTTGGTCGTCTCTTCGATCACGCACTCGCCGCCGCCGCCGTAGATCAACGCGTTACGCGCGATTTCGCTGGCCGCGGTGACGATCTTGGTCTGCGAAACCAGACCTAGCCGCACGGCTTCCGCCGCTTTGCGCACGCGCTGTCGGACGATGACGATGTCAGTCTCCTGCTTCAGCGGAAAAATCTCGGTCTTCCCCACTTTCTAGCTCCAGGCTGAGGTCGTCTTCGACCATTTGTTCCAGGCGACGCATGCCCTTCTCGACGTTCAATGCCGTGGCGATGCCGTCCAGCGACAGGCCCAGCTCGACCAGGGTGATCGCCACCGCCGGCTGCATGCCGACGACGATGATCTTCGCGTCGAGGATGCGGGAGACATGGGCGATGTGCGACAGCATGCGACCGATGAACGAGTCGACGATGTCCAGCGAGGAAATGTCGATCAGCACGCCCTTGGAGCGGTGCAGGACGATCTGGTGCGTGAGATCTTCCTGGAGGTCCATCGCCAGTTGGTCGTGCATGTCGACCTGGATCGACAGGAGCAGGAATTTTCCCATTTTCAGAATCGGGATCTTGTCCACCATGGCGTTTACCTCAGCGAGCCTTTGACCAGACGTATATCGAGCTCTTTCAGCGCGACGGAGAACGCATCCGCCAGGGACGACTTGGTGATCACGTCGCCCAGCTCCACGCCCAGGTGGACGATGGTCGCGGCGATCTGCGGACGGATACCGCTGATGATGCAGCGGGCGCCCATCAGCTTTGCGGCGGTGACGGTCTTGAGCAGGTGCTGGGCGACCATGGTGTCGACGGTCGGCACGCCGGTGATGTCGATGATGGCGATTTCGGATTCGGTCTGGACGATCTTTTCCAGCAGCGCTTCCATCACGATCTGCGTGCGGTTGCTGTCCAGCGAGCCGATCAGCGGGATCGCCAGCACGCCTTTCCACAGCTCGACGACCGGGGTGGACAGCTCGAGCATGCTCTCCTGCTGCTCGCGGATCACCGACTCGCGGCCGGTCATGTAGCTCTCCATGCTGTACAGGCCGAGCTTGTCGAGCAACTGGCTGGCCTTGAGCATTTCGCTTGCCGGATCGGCGCAGCTCGCCTGGATCTTGGCGAACAGCGGCTCCTTGAGCGAGAACACGAAGGTGGCGGTTTCGCTGGGGCTGAAACCTTGCCGGCTCTGCGTGCGCGACAGCGCCTCGATCATGTTGCGCACCGGCTTCCACTCGGCGCTGCCGAGGTCGTCGATGCCGCTGAGCGCGGCGATGCTGAGTAGCTTGAGCAGCTCGCGCGAGTTGTTCTGTACGGTGCCTTCATCGATCAGGTCGGTGCGGAAACCGGCGGCGCGCTGGCTCACGATCCACTCCTGAAGGAGCTCGCTTTCGTGTTTTTTCAGTAGTTCGGCAATCACTGGTACTGACATGGGGTCCTCGCAGGTCTGGGGCCGCGGCAGGCGCGTGCGCTTCTTCCATTAAAAAACCGGGCTCAAGACCCGGTTTCGGTGGAGGACAATAGCATGCAGTGTCGAGGAATTCTCTCGCCGCGCAGCGGCTGAGAACCACCCTCAATTGGCTTTGGCGGGTTTCAGCAGATGCGCCGAGAGCGTGCGCAGGGGCGCCAGTTGGCGGCAGATCAGCGCCAGCTGGGTTTTCACCAGGCGCTGCACGTCGTGCTGTTCGTCGGGGGATTGTTCGAGCTGGGCGGCCAGCGCTTCTTCTTCCTCGTCGTGCACGGCGACGCTGCGCTGCTCGGTCAGGGCGGTGGCCAGCTGGTCGAGGCTGTCGGCGATACGCACCGAGGCGCTTTCGATCAGTTCGTCGTAGAGCTCCTGGGGCAGACTGCCGCGGTGCGCGCCGAGGGCCGAGAGGTAACTGAGCAGCGTGTGGCTGAGCAGCAGGAAGCGGAAACCCAGCTCGGCGTCCTTACGGAAATGGCCGGGCTCCATGAGCATGTTCGACAGTGTGCTCGACAGCGCGGCATCGGCGTTGTGCGCGTTGCGCCGGGCGATGCGGTACTCGAGGTCGTCGCGCTTGCCGCTGCGGTACTGCTGCATCAGTTGGCGCAGGTAACGCGCATTGCTGCTCAGCGCGGTGCCGATCATCCGGTTCAGGCGCCGGCCCTGCCAGTCCGGCAGGATCAGGAACACCGCCGCGCCGGCGATCAGGCTGCCGACCAGGGTATCGAACAGGCGCGGCCAGATCAGCCCGTAGCCATCGCCGATCTGGTTGAAGCAGAGCAGCACCAGCAGGGTCATCGCGGCGGTCGCCAGGGTGTAGCGCGAACTGCGCGTGGCGGCGAACAGCACCCCGGCGATCACCGCCAGGAACGACTGGATCAGGGCGTTGGGGAACAGCGTGATCAGCGCCCAGCCGCCGACCAGCCCGGCGATGGTGCCGAGGATCCGCTGCACCAGGCGCACGCGGGTGGCGCCGTAGTTCGGCTGGCAGACGAATACCGTTGTGAGCAGGATCCAGTAGCCCTGGCTGGGGTGGATCCAGTGCAGCATGGCGTAGCCGGCGACCAGCGCGATGGCCATGCGCAGCGCGTGGCGGAACACCAGCGAGGTCGGCGTGAACTGCTGGCGGATGCGTTCGGCGGCGTCCTTGAAGGAGCGCGGCGAACGGTCGAACAACGTGCTGTCCTGCTCATCCAGCGGCGCATCCGGGTTGCTCGCGTCAGCCAGCTTCTTCTCCAGCGTGCCGAGGTTGGCCGCCAGCGCCCCGAGCGAGCGCAGCAGGCTGCGCCAGGTCGGATTGTTCTGCGCGCGCAGGTAGTCCAGCGAGGCCTGCAGGTCGCTCAGCGCCTGCTGGCTTTCACCGTGCTCGAACGGCTGGCGCAACTGGATCGCGCGGCCCAGCGCCTGGCACGCCGAGCCTTGCTGGTGCAGCAGGCGCTGGCAGCGGAACAGCACGTCGCTGTGGAAGAACGCCTCGGTCAGCGCGTTGTACGGGTAGTGCGAGGAACTGGCGCGCTCGTGGATGTCCTGGGCGGTGAAATAAAGACGCAGGTAGCGCTTCACCTTCGGTCCCGGCCGGCCGCCGAGGCGGTGCAGGAGGATTTCCTTGGCCTGGTTCAGCGCGCTCACCACCTTGCCGTTCTGCTTGGCCAGTTCCAGGCGCCGATCCTCCAGGTCGAGCTGGCGCAGCGGCTCCAGCAGCGACGCCTTCAGCTTGAGGTAGAGACCGAGCTCGCGGAACAGCACGGCCAGGCCGATCTGCACCGGCTGGTTGGAGAACACCGCGTTCCACGCCACCGAGAGCAGGCCGTACCAGGTGGCGCCGGCGATCAGCAGCAGCGGTTCGTGCCAGAAACTGCCGGCGTTGCCGCCGCGCTGGTCGACGCCGATCATGGTGTAGATGGACAGGATCAGCGTCGCCTGGGCGATGGTCGCGTAGCGTGCGCTCAGCGCGCCGAGCAGGGTCATGCCGAAGGTCGACAGCGCCAGCCCGGAGACGAACAGCCAGGGGTAGGGGAACAGCAGTTCCACCGAGCTGGCGGCGATGGCGAAGCAGACCAGCGTCACCGCCAGTGCCTTGAGGCGGCCGAACCAGTTGTCGTCGGTTTCCGCCAGGGCGCTGGCGATCACCCCGAGGAACAGCGGGATCACCAGCTCCAGGCGTTCCTCGTACCAGCACAGCGCCATGGCGCCGGTCAGCGCGATCAGCACCCTCAGGCTGAAGGCGAACTTGTCGCGGCCCCAGAGGCGGCGCAGGGTGTGGTTGAGGGAAGATCGGGGCATGGCTCGGTTCGGTCTCCGTTGGATAGGCATCAGACTAGCGAAAACGAATTAAAGCCACGCGTTCGGCGGATTTCTTCGCCAGCTCAGACGCACTCCCCGGCGGCGTGTCCCGAGGCCCAGGCCCACTGGAAGTTGAAACCGCCCAGATGGCCGCTGACGTCGAGCACCTCGCCGACGAAGTACAGCCCCGGCGAGCGCTGCGATTCCATGGTCTTCGACGACACCTCGTCGGTGCTCACGCCGCCCAGGGTGACCTCGGCGGTGCGATAACCCTCGGTGCCCGACGGCACCAGGCGCCAGCCGCCCAGGCGCGCAGCGATCTCGGCGATTTCGGCCGGGGTGTACTGGCGCAGCGGTTTGGACACGAACCAGCGTTCGGCGAGCAGCCCGGCCATCTTCTTGGTGAACACCTCGGCGAGCAGCGTCTTCAGTTCACGGTCCGGGTGGGCGCGTTGCGCCTCCAGCAGCCAGGCCTCGGCGTCGCGGTCGGGTAGCAGGTCGATCTCGACGACGTCGCCCGGCTCCCAGTAGGAGGAGATCTGCAGGATCGCCGGCCCGCTCAGGCCGCGGTGGGTGAACAGCAGGTTCTCGCGGAAGCGTTCGCCGTTGCAGCTCACCGCGCAGTCCAGCGAGGTGCCGGAGAGTTCGCCGCACAGGTCCTTGAGGCTGTCGGTGATGGTGAAGGGCACCAGGCCGGCGCGGGTCGGCAGCACCTCGTGGCCGAACTGGCGGGCGACCTGGTAGCCGAAGCCAGTGGCGCCGAGGGTCGGTATCGACAGGCCGCCGGTGGCGATCACCAGCGAGGCGCATTGCAGCTCGCCGAGGCCGGTCTGCAACCGATAGCCGCCCTCGCTTTTCTCGATGACGTTCACCGGCGTGTCCAGGTGCAGCTCGACGTTCGCCTGCCGGCATTCGTCGAGGAGCATCTGCAGGATGTCGCCGGCCTTGTCATCGCAGAACAGCTGGCCGAGTTTCTTCTCGTGGTAGGGCACCTTGTGGGCTTCCACCAGGGCGATGAAATCCCACTGGGTGTAGCGCGCCAGCGCCGATTTGCAGAAATGCGGGTTACGAGAGAGGAAATTGCCCGGCTCGCTGTAGAGGTTGGTGAAATTGCAGCGGCCGCCGCCGGACATGAGAATTTTCTTCCCAGCCTTGTTCGCATGGTCGAGCAACAGCACACGCCGGCCTCGCGCGCCTGCGGTCAACGCACACATCAGACCGGCGGCACCGGCACCTATGATCACCACATCCGTATTGCGCACCCGTCGACCTCCACGTACAAGCCTGGCCGGAAGCGTGCCGGCGGCCGCGCATGGTAACCGATGCCCGTTCGCCGCCGAATGCCGTCCGGCGTGGCCTGCTTCTTGCCACGAGATTGGCGCGGTTATCCGCACCTACACGAAGTCGTTCCAGTAGGGAGCATGTGTCGATGAAGCAGTGCCTCGCGGACTCATGGCCGGTCAGGGCTTCCAGAACCCTGCTGTTCGCCAGTCTGTTGTACGCCGGCCTGGCGCCCGCCGAACCCTTGCGCCTGGTGGCCAATGCCTGGGCGCCCTATACCGATCACCGCTTGCTCAACAACGGGCTGGCCACCGATCTGGTGAGCACCGCGCTGAAGCGCGCCGGCTACGACAGCGAGTACGTCGAGGTGCCCTGGGCGCGGGCGATCCGCGGCCTCCAGCAGGACCAGTACGACGTCGTCATCAGCGCCTGGTACAGCGAGGAACGCGCCACCTACGGGGCGTTTTCCGCGCCCTACCTGTCGAACCGGGTGCGCCTGCTCGCGCGCAAGGGCAGCGACATCAGCTTCCGGCGTATCCAGGACCTGTATCCCTACAGCATTGCCGTGGTGCGCGACTACGCCTACGACCCCGCCTTCGACGCCGACGAGAAGCTCAGGCGGGTTCCCGTGCGCAGCTTCGAGGTCGCCGCCAACATGCTCGCCGCCGGCCGCGTCGACCTGGCCGTGGAGGATGAGTACGCCGCCGGCTTTCATTTCAGTCGCTCGCTGCGCAGCCTGCGCGCGGGGCTGGAGTTCCTTTCCCCGCCGTTGTCCGAGAACGGCCTGCACATCCTCGTGCGGCGCAGCCTGAAGAACTACGCCGAGATCATCGAAGGTTTCGACCGCGCGATCGAGGAGATGAAGGCCGACGGCAGCTACGACCGGCTGATCGACCGGCACCGCCTGCGCTGAGCCCGGCGCCGCGCAGGACTAGCGTCCGCCCGTCGCCATCGCCACGGCCGCCGCGGCGGTGCGGGTTTCCACGCCGAGCTTCACGTAGACGTGCTCCAGGTGCTTGTTCACCGTGCGCGGGCTGAGGCCGAGGATGTCGCCGATATCGCGGTTGGTCTTGCCGCAGGCGACCCAGTGCAGCACTTCGACTTCGCGGCCGGTGAGCTGGAAGCGTGCCGCGAGGGCTTCGCGGACCTGTTCGTCGTCCAGGCTCGGGGCGGCGCCCGGAGCGTTGCGCGCGGTCTGCAGGGTGCGCGCGGTGCGCAGGTGGGCGGCGACGCGGGCGAGCACCTCGTCGGGGCGGATCGGCTTGGTCACGTAGTCGATGCCGCCGGCGGCGAAGCCTTCGACGACGTGCTCGCTGTCCGTCAGCGCGGTCATGAACAGCACCGGGATATCCGCGATGCCGGCCTGCGCCTTGATCCGCCGGCAGGTCTCGAAGCCGTCCATGCCGGGCATCATTGCGTCCAGCAGGATCACGTCCGGGCGGCGGCGCTGCATGCGCTCCAGCGCGCTGGCGCCGTCGAGGGCGACCAGCACCATGTAGCCGGCCTCGTCGAGGGCGTCGGAAAGCAGGGCGAGGTTGTCCGGAACGTCGTCGACGATCAGGACCACACCCTGCTCGTGGACCGGCCGGAGGGCCTTGGCGGTGGGTGGGGCGGACGGCTGGGAATCAATCACGACGGGCGATCTCCTGTTCGGGCACGGAACGGCGCCGGCTCTGGGCATCCTTGAGCAGGCGGTTGAATTCGTTGAGCTGGAAGCGCTTGACCAGTTGGCGCATGCCGGCGACGAAGGCGGCGGCTTCCGGTTCGGTACCCTCCAGCGCGTCGAGGCGTTCGACGATGCCTTTCACGTAGCCCTGTGCGCCCAGCTCGCTGAGCTCGGCCAGGGCCTGGTCGCTGGGTAGCCGCCAGGGCCCGTTTCCGGGCGGCGCTTCGGTGGGGCGTTTGAGCCATTGCAGGCCGAGCTGGACCTTGATCTTCTCCAGCAGCTCGGGGGTGTGCACCGGCTTGGCCAGGTAATCGCTGCATTCGGCGCCTACGCTGCGCTCGCGGTCGTCGGTGAAGGCGTTGGCCGAGATGACGATGATCGGCGCCTGCGACATCACGTTGCGGCGGATCATCCGGCTGGTTTCCCAGCCGTCCATCAGCGGCATCGACAGGTCCATCAGGATCAGGTCCGGGTTGAGCAGGGCGACCTGGCGCACCGCCTCCTGGCCGTTGCTCGCCTCGGCGATGGCGAAGCCCAGCGGCGCGAGCATGCCGGAGAGCACCTTGCGGTGCTCCAGGTGATCGTCGACCACCAGGATCAGCCGGCGCTCGCCCTGGTAGCCGACGATGTCGTGCTCGACGTGCACCACGGCCTGCGGCACGCGCACCTCGGACAGGAACAGGCGCACCTGGAAGCGGGTGCCCTCGCCGGGGCGGCTGGTCACCGACAGTTCGCCGCCCATCAGCGAGGTGAGCATGCGGGTGATGGTCAGGCCGAGGCCGACGCCGTTGTCCTGGCGCAGCGGGTCGCCGCGCTCGAAGGGCTGGAAGATCCGCTCGATCTGTTCCGGCGCGATGCCGATGCCGGTATCGATGATCTCGAAGGTGGCGGTCTCGCGCAGGTAGCTGACGGCGAGGGCGACCTCGCCGCGCTCGGTGAAGCGCACCGCGTTGCCGAGCAGGTTGATGAGGATCTGGCGGATGCGCTTGTCGTCGCCGCGCACCACGCTGGGCAGCCGCCCGCGCACGTCGAGGCGAAAGCCCAGGCCCTTCTCCTGGGCCTGCGGGGTGATCATCTGCTGCAATTGCCGGACGAACTCGGGGAAGGGGATTTCCACCTGCTCCAGATTCAGCTTGCCGGCCTCGATCTTGGCCACGTCGAGCAGCCCGTCGATCAGCGAGAGCAGGTGCGAGCCGCTGCGGAATATGGTCGCCAGGGCGTCCTTGTGCTGGACTGCCATGGCGCCGTCGCGCTGCAGGATCTGCGTGTAGCCGAGGATACTGTTGAGCGGCGTGCGCAATTCGTGGGAGAGCCCGGTGACGTAGCGGCTCTTCGCCGCGTTGGCCGACTCGCTGGCCTCCTTGGCCTTCTGCAGTTCTTCGTCGGTGCGCCGGTGGGCCTCGATCTCCTGCATCAGCAACTGCGTCTGGCGGTGCGACTCCTCCTGCGCGACGCGGCGGCTCTCGCGGGTCAGCACCACCCACCAGGCGAGCAGGCTGGCGAACAGGGTGAGTACCAGGAACGCCTTTAGGAACGCCTGGTAGAGCGTCTGCACCCCTTCCGGCGAGGCCTCGCCGATGCCCTGGGAAACCTGGCTGTAGACCAGCGCCAGAGCGCAGGACAGCAGCGCGACGATCACCGTCAGTACGCCGAGGTAGTGCGCCAGCCGGGTGTGCAGGCGCGGGATGGAGACGTTGGGGAAGATCCAGTGGATCAGGTCGTCGAACTGCTCTGCGAGCCGCGCGCGCGGCTTGCAGAGGTCGCCGCAGCGCGCGTCCAGCGAGCAGCACAGCGAGCAGATCGGCGCGCCGTAGGCCGGGCAGAAGGCGGTGTCCGGCTCCTCGAAGGCATTGCTGCAGAGCACGCAGGGCACCTTGCCCTTGACCGTGTACGGGTAGAGCAGCTCCGGCTGGCGCTGCCGGGCGATGTAGTAGCGGCCCTTGGTCAGCCAGGCGATCAGCGGCGCGACGATCAGCGCCGAGCCCAGCGCCACGGCCGGCGACGCGGCCTGGGCGAGGGCGCCGAACAGGCCGCCGTGCGCCGCCACCGAGAGCAGCGAGGCGATCAGCATGGCGCCGACGCCGACCGGGTTGATGTCGTACAGGTGCGCGCGCTTGAACTCGATCTGCTTCGGCGAGAGCCCCAGCGGCTTGTTGATCACAAGGTCCGCGACCACCGCGCCGATCCAGGCGATGGCGATGTTGGAGTAGAGCCCGAGCACCTGCTCGATGGCCTCGAACACGCCCAGCTCCATCAGCATCAGCGCGATGGCGACGTTGAACACCAGCCACACTACGCGCCCCGGATGGCTGTGGGTGACGCGGGCGAAGAAGTTTGACCAGGCCAGCGAGCCGGCGTAGGCGTTGGTCACGTTGATCTTCACCTGCGAGACGATGACGAACAGCACCATCGCGCCGAGCGCCCATTGCGGCGAGTCGAACACGTAGCCGTAGGCCACCAGGTACATCTGCGTCGGCTCGGCGGCGCGCTCGATGGGAATCTCGTGCTGCAGGGCGAGGAAGGCGAGAAAGGCGCCGGCGAACATCTTCAGCGCGCCGGGGATGATCCAGCCCGGCCCGGCCAGCAGCATCGCCGCCCACCAGCGCTTGCGGTTGGCGCGGGTCCTGGCCGGCAGGAAGCGCAGGTAGTCGACCTGCTCGCCGATCTGCGTGACCAGCGCCAGCGCCACGGTGCAGGCGGCGCCGAAATGCAGCAGGTTGAAGCGCCCGGCCTCGCCCTCACGGCCGACGAAGCCGGTGAGGTCGCTGAGCGCCTCGGGGTTTTTCAGCATGACGAACACGTAGGGCAGGAACAGCAAAACGATCCACAGCGGCTGCGTCCACAGCTGCAGGCGGTTGATCAGGGTGATGCCGTAGGTCACCAGCGGGATGATCAGGATTGAACAGATCACATAGGCCAGCGCCAGCGGGATGTTGAAGTACAGCTCCAGCGCCAGCGCCATGATCGCCGCCTCGAGGGCGAAGAACAGGAAGGTGAAGCTGGCGTAGATCAGCGAGGTGATGGTCGAGCCGATGTATCCGAAGCCGGCGCCGCGGGTCAGCAGGTCCATGTCCACGCCATAGCGGGCGGCGTAGTAGCTGATCGGCAGGCCGGTGAGGAAGATCACCAGGGCCACGGCGATGATCGCCCACAGCGTGTTGTTGAAGCCGTAGCTGATCGCCAGCGCGCCGCCGATCGCTTCCAGGGCGAGGAACGACACCGCGCCCAGGGCGGTGTTGGCGATACGGAACTCCGACCACTTGCGGAACGACTTCGGCGTGAAGCGCAGCGCGTAGTCTTCCAGCGTCTCGTCGGCGACCCAGCTGTTGTAGTCGCGGCGGATCTTGGCGATGCGTTGAGTGCCGGTGGGCTGCACGGGCGCGCTCCTGGTTGGCGGTGGTTCTCGACAGCAACTTCCATGCCCCGGCGTGACCCGTCGGGCAGCTCTGCGGTGCGCATGGCGCACCCTACGAATGCCCGTGAAGCGTGTTGCCGTGGGTGCGCCGCGCGCCCGGGGGTTTTCCTGCGCCGGGGAGTCCGGTGGTTCCCTGGTGCGCATGGCGCACCCTACGAGTGCTCCGTGAAGCGTGCCGCCGTAGGGTGCGCCGCGCGCACCGGGACCTTGCATCCGCCTACAGGAGGCGGGACGCCTGCGCGCGTGGCGGGGCTCAGGATGCCCGAGGCAGAGCGCTGCGCCTGTACGTCAGATGACGTATGCGCTTACGTCAATCTGCGTATACCCCCCGTTCGCGTCGCAAACGCATTCTTGCCCCGAACCGAGACCGGCACCCGCAAGGCGAGCCGATCGCGCCAACCACCAGAGGAGCAAGACGATGGAATCAAGACTCACGGGAGCCACACGCCACCTTCCCCGGCGGCTGGCGCTGGGCGCCGCGGCGATCTCGCTGCTGGCCGCCAGCGTATTCGGCCAGATGGCGCAGGCCGACGATGCCAACACCACCGGTCTGGCGGTCACCGACACCACCGTGACCGTCGGCCAGCTGCACTCGGCGACCGGCACCATGGCGATCTCGGAAACCGGTTCCATCCAGGCCGAACGCCTGGCCATCGACCAGATCAACGCCTCGGGCGGCATCCTCGGCCGGCAGATCAAGGTGATCCAGGAAGATGGTGCGTCCGACTGGCCGACCTTCGCCGAAAAAGCCAAGAAGCTGCTGGAAAGCGACAAGGTCGCCGCCGTGTTCGGCTGCTGGACCTCCGCCTCGCGCAAGGCCGTGCTGCCGATCTTCGAGAAGGACAACGGCCTGCTCTACTACCCGACCTTCTACGAAGGCCTCGAGCAGTCCAAGAACGTCATCTACACCGGCCAGGAAGCGACCCAGCAGATCCTCGCCAGCCTCGACTGGATCGCCAAGGAGAAGGGCGCCAAGACCTTCTATCTGCTCGGCTCCGACTACATCTGGCCGCGTACCTCGATGAAGATCGCGCGCAAGCACATCGAGAACGTGCTCGGCGGCAAGGTCGTCGGCGAAGAGTATTACCCGCTGGGCAACACCCAGTTCGGCTCGCTGACCAACAAGATCAAGCTGAAGAAACCCGACGTGGTGTTCGCCGCCGTGGTCGGCGGTTCCAACGTGGCCTTCTACAAGCAACTGAAGGCCGCCGGTATCACCAGCGACAAGCAGACCCTGCTGACCATCTCCGTAACCGAGGATGAAATGCTCGGCATCGGTGGCGAGAACATGAAGGGCTTCTACTCCTCGATGAAGTACTTCCAGACCCTGGATAACCCCAACAACAAGAAATTCGTTGAGGAATTCAAGGCCAAGTACGGCAAGGACTCGGTCATCGGCGACGTCACCCAGGCCGGCTACCTCGGCCCATGGCTGTGGAAGGCGGCGGTCGAGAAGGCCGGCAGCTTCGACGTCGACAAGGTCGTCGCCGCGTCCCCAGGCATCGAGCTGACCACCGCGCCGGAGGGCTACGTGAAGGTCCACGAGAACCATCACCTGTGGAGTAAGGCACGCATCGCCGAAATCCAGGGCGACGGTACCTTCAAGGTGGTCCACGAGTCCGAGCTGATCGAGCCGAACCCGTTCCCGAAAGGCTATCAGTGACGGTTTGACGGCGAGCTTCGAGCGCAAGCCCCCTCTCCCCGATAGGGGAGGGGACCGACGGGCGCCGCGCTTACCGTCGACAGGCTCCCATCCCCCCTCTCCCCTCGGGAGAGGGCCGGTGAACGGGGGACGGCTCCGCCACGAATTCCACCACCCCACCCAGGAGACCAATCATGGAGTGGCTATCCGACTTCGGCGCCATCGCCGTCATGCAGGGCTTCAACGGCTTGTCGGTGTTCTGCGTGCTGCTGTTGATGGCACTCGGCCTGGCGATCATCTTCGGCCAGATGGGCGTGATCAACATGGCCCACGGCGAGTTCCTCACCGTCGGCGCGTACACCACCTACGTGATCTCGACGCTGACCCTGCACTACGTACCGGCGATGCAGCCGTACTACTTCTTCTTCGCCATCATCGCTTCGTTCTTCATCGCCGGCGCCCTGGGCTGGCTGGTGGAGTGGGCGATGATCAGCAAGCTCTACCACCGTCCGCTGGACACCCTGCTGGCGACCTGGGGCCTGTCCCTGGTGATGCAGCAGGCGTTCCGCTCGATCTTCGGCGCGCGCGAGGTCGGCGCGGAAATGCCGGAGTGGATCATGGGTTCGTGGAACCCCACCGAGACCATCGACATTCCGAAGAACGGCCTGTTCGTGATGGGCCTGACCGTGCTCTGCACCGCCACGCTGTTCATCATGCTGTACCGCTCGCGCTGGGGCCTGCACGTGCGCGCCACCATGCAGAACCGGGTGATGAGCCGCGCCGTGGGGATCAACACCCGCAAGGTCGACCGCATGACCTTCGCCCTCGGCTGCGGCGTCGCCGGGGTCGCCGGCGCGGCCTTCACCACCATCGGTTCCACCGGGCCGACCGCGGGTTCGCTGTACATCGTCGACACCTTCCTCACCGTGGTCTTCGGCGGCGCCGCCAGCCTGATCGGCACCATCGCCTCGGCGTTCACCATCGCCCAGGCGCAATCGATCATGGAGTTCTTCCTCTCCGGCTCGATGGCCAAGGTGCTGACCCTGTCGGCGGTGATCCTGATCCTGATGCTGCGTCCGCAGGGGCTGTTCTCGATAAAGGTCCGGAAGTGAAAAGTCGCTTTCAACCTACTGCGCGCCCCATCTGCGGCGTCGCGCAGTGCTCGTTTCCTCAACGTACTCGATGTACGCCTTCGTCACTGCGCTCCGGGCTTCTTGCAGCTGGAGCTGCTCGCTACGGTTCAAAGCGACTTTTTGTCCGCCGGGAGATTTGCTGATGAAAAACGCCTACGAAAACCTGCTCGGCGGCAAACAGGGGGCCATCGGCCTGCTGGTGCTGGCCGCGCTGATCCTGGTGGTGTTCCCGCTGGCGCTGGACACCTTCCGCCTGAACATGGTCGGCAAGTACCTGACCTATGCCTTCGTCGCCGTCGGCCTGGTGCTGTGCTGGGGCTATGGCGGCATCCTCAGCCTCGGCCAGGGCATCTTCTTCGGTGTCGGCGGCTACTGCATGGCGATGTTCCTCAAGCTGGAGGCGTCCGACCCGGAGAGCACCAAGATCCAGTCCACCCCCGGCATCCCGGATTTCATGGACTGGAACCAGCTGACCGAGCTGCCGATGATGTGGCAGCCGTTCCACAGCTTCGGCTTCACCCTGGTCGCGGTGGTCGCGGTGCCCGTACTGCTGGCGCTGATCATCGGCATCGCCATGTTCAAGCGCCGCGTCGGCGACGTGTACTTCTCCATCGTCACCCAGGCCATCGCGGCCATCCTGACCATCCTGATCATCGGCCAGCAGGGCCTCACCGGCGGCGTCAACGGCATCACTGACCTGAAGACGCTGCTCGGCTGGGACATCCGCGACAACTCGGCGAAGGTCATCCTCTACTTCGTCAACGCCTTCCTGCTGCTGGGCTGCATCCTCATCGGCCGCTTCGTGCTGACCTCCAAGCTCGGCCGCCTGCTGATGGCGATGCGCGACAAGGAGGAACGTGTGCGCTTCTCCGGCTATGACGTGGCCAGCTTCAAGATCTTCGTGTTCTGCCTGGCGGCGGCCTTCTCGGCCATCGGCGGGGCGATGTTCGCCCTGCAGGTCGGCTTCATGTCGCCGAGCTTCGTCGGCATCGTGCCGTCGATCGAGATGGTCATCTTCGCCGCGGTGGGCGGGCGCATGTCGCTGCTCGGCGCGGTGTACGGCACGCTGCTGGTGAGCTTCGGCAAGACCTACTTCTCCGAGAGCTTCCCCGAGCTGTGGCTGTACCTGATGGGCGGCCTCTTCATCGTCGTGGTCATGTACTTCCCCAACGGCATCGCCGGCCTCTGGGAAAGCCACGGGCGCAAATGGATCGCGCGCTTCCCGCTCGGCAAGCAGCTGTTCGGCGTGCCGCCGCCCAAGGTTCGCGTGTTCGCCGCCAAGCCGCCCGCCGCCTCGCCCGCCCGTGAACTGGAGACCGCGCCATGAACAGCCCAGCAGGATTCCAGGCCGCCAAACCGGTCCTCGCCATCGAGGGGCTGACCGTGTCCTTCGACGGCTTCAAGGCGGTCAACGACCTCAACCTCTACGTCGACCGCAACGAAGTGCACGTGGTGATCGGCCCCAACGGCGCCGGCAAGACCACGGTGCTCGACCTCATCTGCGGCAAGACCAGGGCGACCTCCGGCAGCATCGAGTTCGACGGCCGCGAGCTGACCAGGATGAAGGAGTTCGACATCGTCCGCGCCGGGGTCGGGCGCAAGTTCCAGAACCCGTCGATCTACGAGAACCTGACGGTGTTCGAGAACCTGGAAATGTCCTACCCGAGCGGGCGCAAGGTGTTCGGCGCGCTGTTCTTCAAGCGCTCGCCCGAGGTCATCGCGCGGGTCGAGGAAGTGGCGGGAGAGATCTTCCTCAGCGACTTCCTCGACAAGCAGGCCGACCTGCTCTCCCACGGGCAGAAGCAGTGGCTGGAGATCGGCATGCTGCTGATGCAGGGCCCGGAGCTGCTGATGCTCGACGAGCCGGTGGCCGGCATGAGCGTCAGCGAGCGCGTGCAGACCGCCGAGCTGCTCAACCGCATCAGCCAGGGGCGTTCGGTGCTGGTCATCGAGCACGACATGGAGTTCGTCAAGAGCATCGCCCACAAGGTCACCGTGCTGCACCAGGGCAAGGTGCTGGCCGAGGGCAGCATGGAATCCGTGCAGAGCAACCCGAAGGTGATCGAGGTGTACCTGGGGCATTGAGGCCCGCGATGCAGGCTTTTGTAGGGCGCGCCGTGCGCACCGAAGAGTCCGCCACGTCATGGCCAGCGGTGCGCATGGCGCACCCTACGGCGGCATGGCGTTGGTGCAGAGCAATCCGAAGGTGATCTGAGGCCGGGATACCGGCTTTGTAGGGGGCGCCGCGCGCACCGAAGAGTCAGTGACCATCGATCTACTGACGGTCCGCGGATCGCCAGCAAGCTGGCTCCTACACATACGCAATGGTGCGCGTGGCGCACCCTACGTTGGAGTGACACACATGTTCCAGATCAGCAACCTCGTTTCCGGCTACGGCCAGAGCCAGATCCTCCACGAGTTGAACCTGACCGTGGCGAAAAAAGAGATCGTCGCGGTCATGGGCCGCAACGGCATGGGCAAGACCACCCTGTTCAAGAGCCTGATGGGCGTGCTGCCGCAATGGGGCGGGCAGATCAGCGTCGACGGCGCCGACATCTCCGCGCTGGACACCCATCAGCGCGTCGAGCGTGGCATCGCCTACGTGCCGCAGGGGCGGATGATCTTTTCCCACATGAGCGTGCTGGAGAACATCCAGACCGGCCTGCCGGCGTCGGCCAGGGGCAAGGTGCCGGACGACCTCTACGCACTGTTCCCGGTGCTCCACGAGATGCGTTCGCGCAAGGGCGGCAACCTCTCCGGCGGTCAGCAGCAACAGCTGGCCATCGCCCGTGCGCTGGCGACCAACCCCAAGGTGCTGCTGCTCGACGAACCCACCGAAGGCATCCAGCCGTCGATCATCAAGGACATCGCCCACAAGCTGAAGGAGATCCGCAACCTGCGCGACCTGACCATCGTCGTCTCCGAGCAGGTGCTGTCCTTCACCATGGAGATCGCCGACCGTTTCCTGGTGATCGAGAAGGGCAAGTTCGTCGTCGAGGAAACCCGCGACAAGGTGGATGAGCAGACCATCAGCCGCTACCTCTCGGTCTGAGCCCGTTACGCCCTCTGGCTGTCCGGCCGACGCCCGCTCGTCCCTGGGCGCAGAACGTCGCGCGGGCCGCAGGGGTCTTTCCTTCACAGGTAGAGCGTGGAGGAAAGCGCCATGTCCGGTACCGCGAAGAAAACCGATCCGGCACTGTGGGAAACCGTCAAACAGCGTGTCACCGCCGGCGACAAGGGGGGCAAGCCCGGCCAGTGGTCCGCGCGCAAGGCCCAGTTGGCGGTGCGCGAATACCAGCGCGAGGGCGGCGGCTACGTCGGCGACAAGCCGGCCGACAACGCCCTCGCGCACTGGACCGAGGAGGACTGGGGCACGCGCTCGGGCAAGCCGTCCGGCGAAACCGGCGAGCGCTACCTGCCCGAGCGTGCCCGCGCGTCGCTGAGCCGCGCCGAGTACGCGCGCACCTCGCGCAAGAAACGCGCCGACAGTCGTCGCGGCCAGCAACATTCCGCGCAGCCGGAAGACATCGCGCGCAAGACCGCCGCCGAGCGCGAGCCGTCGCTGGGCCGCCTGGCCAAACCCGAGCTGCTCAGGCGCGCCGCCGAGCGCAACATCGCCGGCCGTTCGCGGATGAACAAGGTCGATCTGATCGAGGCGCTGAAGCGCGCCGGCGAGGCCTGAACGCCGCATGCCGCGCGGCTTTGCGGCCCCGCGCCCGGCGCGCGAAAATGGCCTGCGCGTGGCGTTTTCAGGCCGTTGGCGCGCGCCGCTTGTGCCTACGTCATCCGACGTATTTCCCGCATCGCCCGCTGAATCAAGACTAGCTCCCGACCCGGCCGCTGCGCCGAAACCCTCAAGGTCCCAGGAGCTTTGTCATGACCGAAACGCTGATCAAGGTCGACCTCAATCAGGCCGCCACCGACAACGAGCAGATCCACAACCGCTGGCATCCGGACATCCCGATGGCCTGCTGGGTCAAGCCGGGTGACGACTTCATCCTCGAAACCTACGACTGGACCGCCGGCGCGATCAAGAACGACGACGACGCCAGTGACGTGCGCGACGTCGACCTCTCCACCGTGCACTACCTGTCCGGCCCGGTGGGCGTGCAGGGCGCCGAGCCGGGTGACCTGCTGGTGGTCGACCTGCTCGACATCGGCGCGCGGCAGGATTCGCTCTGGGGCTTCAACGGCTTCTTCTCGCAGCAGAACGGCGGCGGTTTCCTCACCGATCACTTCCCCCACGCGCAGAAGTCGATCTGGGACTTCAAGGGCATGTTCACCAGCTCGCGGCACATTCCGGGCGTGAACTTCGCCGGCCTGATCCACCCCGGCCTGATCGGCTGCCTGCCGGACCACAAGATGCTCGCCGACTGGAACAAGCGCGAGCAGGAGCTGATCGACACCAACCCGACCCGCGTACCGCCGCTGGCCAACCCGCCGCTGGCCGCCACCGCGCACATGGGCAAGCTCACCGGCGAGGCCCGCGACAAGGCTGCGCTGACCGGTGCGCGCACCGTGCCGCCGCGCGAACACGGCGGCAACTGCGACATCAAGGACCTGTCGCGCGGCTCGAAAATCTTCTTCCCGGTCTATGTCGACGGCGCCGGCCTGTCGGTGGGTGACCTGCACTTCAGCCAGGGCGACGGCGAGATCACCTTCTGCGGCGCCATCGAAATGGCCGGCTGGGTGCACATGAAGGTCGAGCTGATCAAGGGCGGCATGGCCAAGTACGGGATCAAGAACCCGATCTTCAAGCCCAGCCCGATCGTGCCCACCTACAACAACTACCTGATCTTCGAAGGCATCTCGGTAGACGAGGCCGGCAAGCAGCACTACCTGGACGTCAACCTGGCGTACAAGCAGGCCTGCCTCAACGCCATCAACTACCTGACCAAGTTCGGCTACTCGCCGGCCCAGGGCTACTCGCTGCTCGGCTCGGCGCCGGTGCAGGGGCACATCAGCGGCGTGGTGGACATCCCCAACGCCTGCGCGACGCTGTGGCTGCCCACGGAAATCTTCGAATTCGACATCAACCCGAGCGCGTCCGGCCCGATCAAGCACCTCGATGGCAGCATCGACCTGCCGATCGCCCTGGACAAATGAGTTCTCCGCCCGGAGCGGCCTGGTGCTTTGGACGGCGGCCAGGGCGGTCCGGGTGGCGGACACCCGCATTGGCAAAGGGGCGCTGCGCGCGTCCCGAACCCCCGAGGTGAGCATGCCGATCTACGAATACGACTGCGCCGAATGCGGCGACTTCACCATGCTGCGGCCGATGGCCGAGCGCGACCAGCCCTGCGCGTGCCCCTACTGCGCCGGCGAAAGCCGCCGGGTGATCCGCTCCGCGCCGCGGCTGGCGACCATGGCCGGCAACACCCGCGCCGCCATCGAGACCAACGAGCGCGCCGCCCATGCGCCGCAGACCGTCGCCGAGTACGCCAGTAAGCGCAAACACGCGGCCGGCTGCAGCTGCTGCGCGCCGAGCAAGCCGAACCTGCCGACCAAGGCCAACCCCCACGCCCTCAAGGGCAAGCCGGCGGGACGGCCGTGGATGATCAGCCACTGAGGCTGCGCCTGGATCGCTGCGTCCGGGCCTTCCGTAGCCTGGGCTTCAGCCCACCAACCACCCCGCGATCTCAACGCGCCCGAAATCCGAGGAGAGCCCCATGCGTCACGGTGATATTTCCAGCAGCCCGGACACCGTCGGTGTCGCCGTCGTCAACTACAAGATGCCGCGCCTGCACAGCAAGGCCGAAGTCCTCGACAACGCGCGCAGGATCGCCGAGATGATCAAGGGCATGAAGCTCGGCCTGCCGGGCATGGACCTGGTGGTGTTCCCCGAATACAGCACCATGGGGATCATGTACGACCGCGACGAGATGATGGCCACCGCGGCGACCATCCCCGGCGAGGAAACGGCGATCTTCTCCGCCGCCTGCCGCGAGGCAAAAACCTGGGGCATCTTCTCGCTCACCGGCGAGCGCAACGAGTCGCCGGAGAAGGCGCCGTACAACACCCTCGTCCTGATCAACGATGCGGGCGAGATCGTGCAGAAGTACCGCAAGTGCATCCCCTGGTGTCCCATTGAAGGCTGGTATCCGGGCGACCGCACCTACGTCAGCGAAGGCCCGAAGGGCATGAAGATCAGCCTGATCATCTGCGACGACGGCAACTACCCGGAGATCTGGCGTGACTGCGCGATGAAGGGCGCCGAGCTGATCGTGCGCTGCCAGGGCTACATGTACCCGGCCAAGGAGCAGCAGGTGCTGATGTCCAAAACCATGGCCTGGGCCAACAACTGCTACGTCGCTGTGGCCAACGCCGCCGGCTTCGACGGCGTGTACAGCTACTTCGGCCATTCGGCGATCATCGGCTTCGACGGGCGCACCCTCGGCGAGTGCGGCGAGGAGGAAATGGGCATCCAGTACGCCCAGCTGTCGATCTCGCAGATTCGCGACGCGCGCGCCAACGACCAGTCGCAGAACCACCTGTTCAAGCTGCTGCACCGCGGCTACACCGGCGTGTACAACTCCGGCGATGGCGACCGCGGCGTCGCCGACTGCCCGTTCGAGTTCTACCGCACCTGGGTGATGGACGCCGAAAAGGCCCGCGACGACGTGGAAAAACTCACCCGCCGCAGCATCGGCGTCGCCGATTGCCCGGTCGGCGAACTGCCGCACGGCGGCAAGGAAAAGACCGCCGGCTGATGCCGCTGCCGCGTATCCTACAAATTGCCGAAGGCGCGACGTACGTGGACGTAGGGTGCGCCATGCGCACCGCAACACCGGCCGGTGCGCACGGCGCACCCTACGAACTGCATGGACACCGCATGCCGTAGGGTGGGCTTCAGCCCACCAACCGGATCTTGCGGCAACCTTGGTGGGCTGAAGCCCACCCTACAAACTGCCGAAGGCGCGGACGTACATGGACGTAGGGTGCGCCATGCGCACCGCAACACCGGCCGGTGCGCACGGCGCACCCTACGAACCGCATGGGCGGCGCGACGCAGCCCACCGCACAGCCGATCCGGAGCCCTGGCATGCCCTTCATCAATGACCTCGTCGAGCACAATCGCGGGCAACTGGCCGAGGCGCCGTCGCCGGCGGCAGATCGCCTGCAATCGCGTTTTCTCTTCGAGCCGGCGCAGGTGATGGCGCTGCTGCGCGAACGGATCGTCGGGCAGGAGGCGGCGCTGGCGGCGGTGGAATCGCTGCTGGCGGTGGTCAAGGCGGACATCGGCGAGCGCGAGCGGCCGTTGTCCGTGAACCTGTTCATGGGCCCCACCGGCGTCGGCAAGACCGAGATCGTCCGCCTGCTGGCCCAGGCGATACACGGCAAGGCCGACGCCTTCTGCCGCATCGACATGAACACCCTGGCCCAGGAGCACTACGCCGCCGCACTGACCGGCGCGCCGCCGGGCTACGTCGGCAGCAAGGAAGGCACCACGCTGTTCGACATCGAGGCGATCCAGGGCAGCTTCAGCCGGCCCGGCATCGTGCTCTTCGACGAACTGGAAAAGGCCAGCCGCGAGGTGATCCGCAGCCTGCTCAACGTGCTCGACAGTGGCCAGCTGGTGCTCAGCTCCGGCAGCCGGCGCATCGATTTCCGCAACAGCCTGATCTTCATGACCAGCAACATCGGCGCCCAGGAGGCCTGGCACTACCGTGCCGGTTTCGAGCGGGGCTGGCGCCGCTGGCTGCGCCTGCAACCGCGGCCGGGGCGCGAGAAGGCAATCGTCGAGGCGGCTCTGCACCGGCACTTCGAGCCGGAATTCCTCAACCGCATCGACCGCCTTCTCGCTTTCGAGCGCCTCGGTGGCGAGCGCCTGCCGGACCTGCTGGCCATCGAACTGGACAAGCTCAACCAGCGCCTGGGCCGGCACGGGCGCCAGCTTAAGGTGGATGACGCGGCCGCTGCGCTGCTCTGCGCCGGCCACGACCGCCGTTTCGGCGCCCGCGACCTGGCGCGCCGCGTGCGGACGCAATTGGAGCCAAAGGTAGCGGAATACCTGCTGCGCAACCCACAGGCCAATCGGCTGCGGGTGCGCGGGGGAACGGGGGTGTTAAATGTGGAAGGCGAGAGGGTAGGGTGACCGCGCCGGCTCACCTATCTGCCGCCTGCCGACCCCCGATGTGCAGGACCGTAGGGTGGATCGCGCTTCATCGATCCCGCGCGCAGTGCGCGCAGTGACGGTGGATGAAAAAAACGTCATCCACCCTACATCTGGCAAGGCTCCCGGCGCCGGCGGCGGATAGTAGGGTGGATCGCGCTTCACCGATCCACCCGGCGCGGTAACGGTGGACGGAAAAAGCGTCATCCACCCTGCATCTGGCAAAGCACCTGGCGGCCTTGGCGGATCGCAGGCTCGGACCTTTCACCCGCTGGGTCAGTTCATCCCGTCGAGCAGCCCGGCCAGGTCGTCGGCGTGTTCCTCTTCCTGGGCGAGGATGTCCTCGAAGATGCGCCGGGTGGTCGGGTCCTTGTCGCCCAGGTACTGGACGATTTCCTTGTAGCTGTCGATGGCGATGCGCTCGGCGACCAGATTCTCGAAGACCATGTCGCGCAGGCCGTTGCCCTCGGTGTATTCGGCGTGGGAGCGCTCGGTCAGGCTGTCGGGGTTGAAGTCCGGTTCGCCGCCCAGCTGGACGATGCGTTCGGCCAGGCGGTCGGCATGTTCCTGCTCCTGCCCGGCGTGCTCGAGGAATTCATCGGCGGCGACGCTCGCCCGCAGGCCGGTCGCCATGTAGTAGTGGCGCTTGTAGCGCAGGTAGCAGACCAGCTCGGTGGCCAGCGAATCGTTGAGCAGCTTGAGCACGACGTCTTTGTCGGCGCTGTAGCTCTCGGTCACCGCACCGTTTTCGACGTGCTGGCGGGCGCGTTCGCGCAGGGTGTTCTTGTCACTCAGTTGTACGTAGCTCATCAGGAATCTCCTAGGCGTGGATCACGGCCTGACGCTCCTGCTCTGACGGCAGGATGGCCCAGGCGACCCTGTTGTGAGTGTTAGACGGCGCCAAAGGTTTCGCACCGTCGAGCCGTCTGGCTTCAACGCCAGTTGCCGGGCTGCTCGCGCTCAAGATCGGCTTCGTTCTCCGGCTGCGGCGCCGGTTTCTGCGGTACGTCCTGGTGCGCGGGCATCGGCGGCAACGGGTTGTGGGCGTTGTCCGGGGTGACTTTCGGCTGGGTCGGGTCCGGTCTGTCGCGGGGCGAGTCGGGGGTCATGGCAGTCTCCAGGTTCAGCTGAGGGCGCGGATCAGCTCCGCCTTGCGCATCCTCGAACGTCCGCGCACGTCGCGCTCGCGGGCACGCTTCATCAGTTCGTCGCGGGTCATCTCGGTAAGGGATGTGCTGCCGCTACGCGAGCGCGACTGTGCCGAACCTCGATTGGCCGGGCCACGACTGGCCGGGCCACGATTGGCCGGCTTGCCCTTGCGCGCGGCGGCGGCACGCTGGGCGGAGTCCTTGCGGTCGGCGCGCTTGGCGGTTTCGCTCTTGCGCTGGCCGGAGCCGCCTTTTTTCTCGCCACCGCCGGACTGCTTGTTCACCGTGGCCCAGGCTCGCGCCTCGGCTTCGTCGTTGGACAGGCCACGTTGCTCGTAGCTCTGCTCGATGTGCTCGGCCTTGCGCTTTTGCTTTTCGCTGTATTCGGATTTATCGCCACGGGGCATGACGGTTCTCCTGAATTCATGGGTGTTCAGGAGATTCGACTGGTGCCAGGGGCGAAGTTTCGGATCGCTGGACGGACGGCAGGGCGCGGTCCGGGAGGAACGCCGCCATCGGGCGATGGCGGCGGGCTGGCTTACAACTTGTGCTTGGTGCGCTCGTTGGTTTCCATTTCCTTGCAGGTCAGGAAGCCCTTGTCCTGGACACGGTCGTTGGCGTCGAAGGCGACGTAGTAGGGCTGTTCCTTGCCGTCGTGGTTGAGTACGTAGTTGTTGCAGCTGCCCGGATACACGGTGCGGCCCATTTCGCTGGATGCCGGACCGCCGAGGGCGAGGGCCTGCTCCTTGGTCATGCCGATCTTGACCTGCTCGACCAGAGGCTCGTGACGGTAGGTGACGTAGTCGACCGGGTTTTCCGGGTTGGTGGCGCAGCCGCCGAGGGTGGCGACAACAGCGGCGAGGGCGAGGCTCTGCTTGATCATGCGGATTATTCCTGTGCGGATGATGTGTGTCTGACAGAGCTTGGAGCGATGACCTTCGCCGGTAGTTCGCCGCTTGGTTTGATCCGCACTCGCGCGGCGCCTCTGCCGCATTCGGGCGAACCTACGCGCGGCCGCCGGGGTCACAGAAGTGAACCCCAGAAAAGGAATCCTGCGCATGTTGAAGTTTCTTGGTAGTACAGTCGGCATCATCTTTCTCATCGGCCTGATCGTCGTGATCGCGTTCTTCAAGCTGTTGTTCTGATCCTTCGCGGCGGCGTCGACCGGCGTCGCCGCTGCCGACAGGAGTCCGCACATGCCGCCTGACGCGCACACCCGCTATCCCCTCGTTCTCGTGCATGGTCTGCTCGGCTTCGTTCGCCTGGCCGGGCGGCCTTACTGGTACGGCATCGATTCCGCGCTGCGTGAGCAGGGCGCTCGAGTTTTCACCCCCAAGGTGTCGTCGCTCAACGGCAACGAGGTGCGTGGCGAACAACTGCTCGAACGCATCGACGAGATCCTCGCCGCCACCGGCGCGCAGAAGGTCAACCTGATCGGCCACAGCCAGGGCGCGCTGACGGTGCGCTACGCGGCGGCGCTCAGGCCGCAGTGGGTCGCCTCGGTGACCAGCGTCGGCGGGCCGAACCAGGGCTCGGAACTGGCCGACTATCTGGTGCAGAAACTGCCGCACAACGGTCGTCGGGAGAAGTTCGCGGCGCGCGCGGCGCATGGCGTGGCGCGGATGCTGGAGCTGTTCGAGAGCCACGAGTACAGCCTGCATCTGCCGCTCGACGGCATTGCCTCGCACCGCGCGCTCACCTGCGCCGGCATGCAGTCGTTCAACCAGCGCTTTCCCCAGGGCGTGCCCACGGTGTGGGGCGGCGAGGGGGACTACGAAGTGGACGGCGTGCGCTACTACTCCTGGGCCGGCACGCTTCAGCCGGGCGTCACCGACCGCGGCCGCAACCGTCTCGATCCGAGCCAGGCGATGTGCCGGACGTTGTCGCGTACCTTCGTCCGCGAGGCCGGGCAGAACGACGGATTCGTCGGACGTTTCAGTGCCCACCTGGGCCAGGTGATCCGCTCGGATTACCCCATGGACCACCTCGACCTGATCAACCAGTTCTCCGGCCGCGTACCGGACGGCGTGAATCCTGTCGGGTTGTATCTCGAGCATGCGGCGCGTCTGCGTGAAGCCGGCTGCTGACGGCCCGCGCTCTGCTACCGCCCGCCGGTTTGGCTGAACTGCGGCAAAAACGCTCCTGTCGTTAATGGGTGTATTCCCAAAGACAGGAGCTTTCCATGACCGATTATCCGACTCCGCCCTTTGCCAGCCAGCCGCAGCAGAACCCCGGCAACCAGGAGCGCATGAATCCGCTGCCGGACTGCGGCGAGGACAGCTACCAGGGTTCCGGCCGGCTGATGGGCAAGACGGCGCTGATCACCGGCGCCGACAGCGGCATCGGCCGCGCCGTGGCGATCGCCTTCGCCCGCGAGGGGGCCAACGTCGCCATCGCCTACCTGGATGAACACGAGGATGCCAAGGACACCGCGCGTCTGGTCGAGCAGGCGGGGCGCAAGGCGCTGCTGCTGCCGGGCGACCTCGCCGACCGCGAGCTGTGCCTGCAACTGGTGGAGAAGACGGTCGCCGAGTTCGGCAAGATCGACGTGCTGGTGAACAATGCCGCGTTCCAGATGAGCCGCGCCTCGCTCGACGAGATTCCCGACGAGGAATGGGTGCACACCTTCGACGTGAACATCACGGCGATGTTTCGCATCGTCAAGGCAGCGGTGCCGCACATGCCCAAGGGCGGCTCGATCATCAACACCACCTCGGTCAACTCGGACATGCCGAAGCCGACGCTGCTGGCCTATGCCGCGACCAAGGGCGCCATCGCCAATTTCACGGCGGGCCTCGCCCAGCTGCTCGCCGAGAAGGGCATCCGCGCCAATAGCGTCGCGCCCGGCCCGGTCTGGACGCCGCTGATCGTCTCGACCATGCCCGAGGACGACGTGAAGAGCTTCGGCAGCGAAACCCCGATGGGGCGTCCGGGGCAACCGGTGGAAGTGGCGCCGGCATTCGTCATGCTCGCCTCCGACGAATCCAGCTACATTTCCGGCACCCGGATCGGCGTCACCGGCGGCAAGCCGATCCTCTGACCCGCGCGCCGCGCGCCGTCCTCCCGCAGGATGGGCGCGGTGCCACTACCGCTCGGCGGAGATCCAGAACAATCCCCGGCGCGCTGGGATCAACCCTGTGTAGACCCGGAGGATTGCGCCATGAGCGAGCACTACGAGATCCACTACACCCTGCAGGGCGAACCGCACACCGATGTCATCGAAGACCTCGACATTCCGATCATCGATGCGGTGAAGGAACTCGCACGCAAGAACAACCTGGCGGTGAACGACGATCTGGTCCTCGAGGAACTGGTCGAGTTGGCGCCGGTGGTGGGCATCAGCGACGTCAGCATCCAGCCGCTGGACTAAGCCGGTCAATCAGCCGTAGCGCTTCTTCGCCTCAATGGCGAGACCGCTGCCAATGCTGCCGAAGGTGTTGCCCTCCACGTGACGGGCGTTCGGCAACAGCGCCGCCACGCTGCGACGCAATGCCGGGATACCGCTCGAACCGCCGGTGAAGAACACTGTATCGACCTGCTCCACCCCCACCTGCGCGCGGCGCAGCAGCTCGCCGACGCTGCCGCGCACGCGCTCGAGCAGCGGGTCGATGGCCTGTTCGAACAGCGGCCGGTCGAAGTCCGCGGTCAGGTTTTCCTCGATCCGTCCCAGATCGATGCGGTGCTCTGCCGCATCGGTCAGGGCGATCTTGCTTTCCTCCACCTGCATCGCCAGCCAGTGGCCGGCACGCAGCGCAATCAGGCGCATCAGGCGATCGATGCCGGTCGGATCGGCCACGTCGTAGCGCATGCTCTGCAGCGCCAGCTGCGATTTCTGTGCATAGACCGCGTTGATCGTATGCCAGGTGGCCAGGTTGAGGTGCACGCTGGTGGGCATCGGCGCGTCGCTCTTCATCCGGCTGCCATAGCCGAACAGCGGCATCACCCCACGCAGGCTCAACTGCTTGTCGAAGTCGGTCCCGCCGATGTGCACGCCGCCGGTGGCGAGGATGTCGCTCTGCCGGTCGGCGACCTGGCGGCGCTCGGGCGACAGCCGCACCAGCGAGAAGTCCGAGGTACCGCCACCGATGTCGACGATCAGCACCAGCTCCTCGCGCTCGATGGCGGATTCGTAGTCGAAGGCCGCGGCGATCGGTTCGTACTGGAAGGACACATCGTTGAAGCCCAGGGTGTGCGCCACCCGCACCAGGGTGTCCTCGGCGTCCTTGTCGGCTTCGGGGTCGTCATCGACGAAGTACACCGGACGGCCCAGCACCACCTGCTCGAATTCGCGCCCGGCATGGGCTTCGGCGCGGTGCTTGAGCTGGCCGAGAAACAGCCCGAGGATCGATTCAAAGGGCAGTGCGCTGCCGAGCACGGCGGTTTCGCTCTTCAGCAGCTTGGAGCCCAGCAGGCTCTTCAGCGAGCGCATCAGTCGGCCTTCGTAACCTTCGAGGTATTCGTGCAGGGCCAGGCGCCCGAACACCGGGCGGCGCTCCTCGAAGTTGAAGAAGACCACCGACGGCAGGGTGATCTTGCCGTCCTCCAGGGCGATCAGCGACTCCTCGCCGGGGCGCAGCCAGCCGACGGTGGAGTTGGAGGTGCCAAAGTCGATGCCACAGGCACGGGCCGGAGTTGAGAAGGTCATGGGCGCGCTCACCGGGAAAAAACGGCCGCGCAGTGTATGCGAGAGCGGCGCCGAATGCTTCCCCCGGTTATCGCCCGGAGGGAATCGGGCTCATGCCGTCAGGGCGCGGCGTCGGCCTGGCGTTTCTGCCGCCATTGCGACCACTCGAAACCCAGCACGATGAACAGCGAGAGGGCGAACGGCAGCAGCAGGTAGAGACCGCGGAAAACGATCAGCGCGGCCAGCACGTCGGCCTTCGGCAGCTCCGGCATCGCCGCGAGGAAGGTCACTTCGAGCACGCCCAGTCCGCCCGGCGCATGCGAGAGCAGCGCCAGCGAGAAGGACGCGAGGAACACCCCGAGCACCACCAGATAGCCCGGGTTATTGGCTTCCGGCAGGGCGAAATAGATGATCGCCGCGGCGCATGCCAGCTCCAGCGGGCCGGCCAGCAACTGGCGGAAGACGATGCCCAGTCGGGGGTATTCCAGGCGCAACTTGCCGTAGGTCCACGGCTTGAACTGGCGCCAGGAGCCGAGCACGTAGAGCGCCACCAGCGCCAGCAGGAACAGGCCGATGACCACCGAGAACCAGGGTGTGACGTCGGTGACGCGGTCGATCAGTTGCGGCCGGGCGATCAGCACGCAGCCGCCGGCGAGGATCGCCCCGAGGATGAAGGTGAACGAGCAGAAGACGATCAGGATGCCGATTTCCTGGGCCGACAGGTTCTTGCTGCGGTAGGCCCGATAGCGCACCAAGGCGCCGGAAAATACCGAGGCGCCGATGTTATGCGCCAGGGCGTAGGTGGTGAACGAGCAGAGCGTGATGAACCACCAGGAAATGTGCTTGCCCAGGTGGGCGACGGCGATGCGGTCGTACCAGGCCAGCGCGCAGTAGGCGCCGAGGGTTGCCGCGGCGGCCATCGCCCAGTTGTGCCCGGAAATCGCCTTGAGGCTCTCGGCGATCTCGTCCAGCGAGATGTTGCGCACTTCGTGGTAGAGCAGATAGCAGGACAGCACGACGGCGCCGAGGCCGACGAGGGTCCAGATCAGATCGCTCTTCTTTTTCATCATTATTGTTTTCCAGATCCCGATGCTGGGCGCAGGGCGGGTTCGTGCAGGCGACACGCTCGGGCCGCCGGCGAGTATGCCTGGCTGTCGGCCTCGACGGTATGGCTGACCTGGACGACGCTGCGGTCGGATACAGGCGCTTCGGTGGGGGAGGCGGCGTACGCTTTAGTCATCTGCTCGGTAGGCTGTGGTCGGGTTCCGATGATCGCCGGTTGGGCGGAAAGCCGCCAGCGGCGACCCCGTCCTCTATGTGACAAAGTATTCGTCGTATCACTCCCTGAGCGGTACGGCGCGCCGCGGGCAGGGCGGCGGGACCGCCTGTCGGGCGGCCGGCATCATAACGGCTGGTGCGAAGCTGGCAAACTGACCTGGGTCGTCTGCCACGCTCGCCACTGCGACCGAATGACACGGTAAGATTCGTGCATGCAAATTGCCTGAACCGCGCGCTGGCCGCGCTCGATCGGCACTGCGCCCCTGCGGGATTGCCCGTGCGACGTGGAGCAAACCCGCTTTTGATAAAGTGGGGCCGATTGATAACTAGATCCCGAACTGGCCTTGAACCCATGCAAAGAACCTCTCACCACGATTTACGCGCGGCATTCCGCGCGCTGCTGGAATCGGATTCCTGCTACAGCACGGCGTCCACCTTCGATCCCATGTCGGCGCGCATCGCCGCCGACCTCGGCTTCGAGGTTGGCATCCTGGGCGGCTCGGTGGCCTCGTTGCAGGTGCTGGCGGCACCGGACTTCGCCCTGATAACCCTCAGCGAGTTCGTCGAGCAGGCGGTGCGCATCGGCCGGGTCGCCCGCCTGCCGGTGATCGCCGACGCCGACCACGGCTACGGCAACGCGCTCAACGTGATGCGCACGGTGACCGAGCTGGAGCGCGCCGGAATCGCCGCGCTGACCCTCGAAGATACTCTCCTGCCCGCGCAGTTCGGGCACAAGTCCACCGACCTGATCTCGGTGCAGGAGGGCGTCGGCAAGATCCGCGCGGCCATCGAGGCGCGCATCGACCCGGCGCTGAGCATCATTGCCCGGACCAACGCCGGCGTGCTCGACAACGACGAACTGATCGCCCGCGTGCAGGCCTACCAGGCGGCCGGCGCGGACGGCATCTGCATGGTCGGGATTCGCGACTTCGCGCACCTGCAGCAGGTTTCCGAGCACCTCAGCGTGCCGCTGATGCTGGTCACCTACGACAACCCCGAGCTGCGCGACCGCAAGCGCCTGGCGGAGCTGGGCGTGCGTATCGTGGTCAACGGCCATGCGGCCTACTTCGCCGCCATCAAGGCGACCTACGACTGCCTGCGCGAGCAGCGCCAGATCGATGCCAGCGACCTCTCGGCCTCGGCCCTGTCGAACAAGTACACGCATCCGGACGAGTACCGCATCTGGGCTCGCGAGTACATGGACGTCAAGGAGTAGGTCGACGCTTTTCCGCGCATGGCCCTGGCGGAAGCACGCCACGCCTCTGGCGGATAACCGCCAGCGCGGGCGGGTTCGAGGGAATTGCCTGGGCGAGACGCACGATTGGGCGTGGCCGGGTTCCGATGTTCGCAGGTGGCGCCCTTCGCGCCGCGACGTGCACTTCGGTGCCGGAGGTTCACATGTCCAACCCGCGAACGACGCCTCACGAACGCGACGGCAATCGCGATACCGGTAATGCGGCCCAGCCCTCGCAGTCGCAGGAACAGTCAAACGGCAACGTCAACCCAGCGCCGCACACGGATGAGAAGTCCGGCAACGTGGCGCAGAAGCGGCCCTACGTCAGCGGCAACCGGGCGACCGGCCTGGGCCCCATGACCAACGACCCCAACAGGTCCGGCAAACGCCACTGAGCGTCAGGGTTTGGCCATGTGCCAGACCCCGCCCTTTCCCTCGCCATTCATGTCGCCCGGCGCGTTGTCCTGCATGAAGGTATACAGCGGGCGGCCCTTGTAGGCCCACTGCATGGTCCCGTCGCTGCGCTCGATCGCCGTCCAGTCGCCGCCCGCTTCCGCTTCCATGTCCGCCTGCAGGGGCGGCCAGTTTTCCACGCACTTGTCGACGCAGACGGATTTCCCGTGGGAATCCTTGTCGTAGGTGTAGAGGGTCATGCCGCTGTCATCGACCAGCATGCCGTCCTTTATCGCGGCGGGCGCATCTGCCAGGAGGGCGCCGGAAAACGTCAGGGCCGTAGCGGCGAGAAGGTACTTCAGGTTCATGCGCGCGTTCCTTTTCCAGTTCCAGGGAATCAGCAGGCCTGCGACATTCTGGCAGGCGACCTGTGCAGCGTAGATAGATTTTCGGCCGATGCCACGGCGCCGCGAAAGGCGCTGCGCGCATCGTCCGGCAACCCGTAGCGGGAGGTGAACATGGCCAGCGGTTGGGCGAACGACGGAGCGGTACAGGAGCAGATCGACAGCACCATCGAGGATGCCGTGCAGCGCGCACGCAGCCAGTTGGCGAAGGGCGAGAGCCTGAGCCACTGCGAGGAATGCGACGCGAAGATCCCCGAGGCGCGCCGCGCCGCGGTGCCGGGCGTGCGCCTGTGCGTGGTCTGCCAGGCGGCGTACGACAAGGAGCAGGCCGCCCACAGCGGCTACAACCGCCGGGGCAGCAAGGACAGCCAGTTGCGTTGAGCGCGGCGGGCGCTCAGAGCAGCGTCAGGGTGTAGCTGACGATGAAGCGGTTTTCGTCCTGGTCGTTGGCGGTGGTGTTGCCGCGCAGCGAGGCGTTGCGCCAGGAGAAGCCGAGGCCCTTGAGGGCGCCGCTCTGCAGGCTGTAGTCCAGACGCACATCGCGCTCCCATTCCTGGCGATCGCCGCCCACGGCGTCGATGTCGTCGCCCGACAGGTAGGTGATGAACGCCTTCAGCCCCGGCGCGCCGACCTTGGCGAAGTCGTAGCTGTACTCGGCCAGCCAGGTGCGCTCGCCGGCGGAGAGGAACTTGCCGATCTGCCGGTCGGTGATCAGGTAGGCGGTGGAGCCATCGCCCTGGTTGAGGAACGGAAAGGCGCTGTCGCCCGAGACCTGCTGGTAGCCGCCGCTCAGCGCGTGGCCGCCCAGGGTGTAGGTGAGCAAGGCGCTCCAGGTGTCGTTGTCCACCTCGGTGCCGCTCACCGTGTTGGCGGCGGTGATTCCGCCCTGGCCGCGATAGCCTTCGGCGCGCCCGGCGACGCTGCCGTTCTTGCCGTCGGAATCGCTGTGGAAGTAGCGCAGGTCGGTCTTCAGCACGCCCGGGCCGATGGCCCAGCTGTGGGTCAGGCCGAGGAAGTGCTGTTTGTAGAAGTCTTCGAGGTTGCCGTAGTAGTACTGCAGCAGCAGGTCCTTGGAGACCTTGTAGTCGGCGCCGGCGTAGCGGAACTGGTTGGAGTCCGCCTGCACGCCGCCGACCGAGGCGGCACCGGCGATGCGCAGGCCGACGTCGTCGGAGGAGGCGCGGGTCTTGGTGTGTTCCAGCTGGCCGGCGATCAGCGTCAGGTTGTCGATCTCGGCCGAGGTGACCTGGCCGCCGTCGAACAACTGCGGCAGCAGGCGACCGTCGTTGAAGTTCACCACCGGCAGCTTCGGCTGCAGGGTGCCGATGCGCGCTTCGGTCTTGGAGACGCGCACCTTGGCGGTCACCCCGGCCTTGCTGAAGTCGTCCTCGGCCTTGCCATTGCTGTCCAGCGGGAACAGCTGGCCGGGGCGGCGGCTGTCGCCGTTCTGGCTGTTGCCGCCCGAATCCAGCTTCACGCCGAGCAGGCCGACCACGTCCAGGCCGAAGCCGACAGTGCCTTCGGTGAAGCCCGAGGCGTAGTTGAAGATGAAGCCCTGCCCCCACTCGTTGGCCTCGGCCCGGTTGTCCGCGGTGTTCTTGGTGTTCAGGTCGTAATAGAAATTGCGCAGGCCAAGGCTGGCCTTGCTGTCCTCGATGAAGCCGGCGGCCGTGGCGTGCCGGGCCAGAAGGCCGAGGGCGATGGCTGCGCTGAGGGATTGGATCTTCATGGGTGCGCTCCGTTGCGATGTCGTGAGTGTGGGCTCGGGGCGCAAGGGGGAGGCGTTGCCTGCATCGTCACCGCTCGCCTCGCGTCCGGCTCTGTGGCGGATCGCTGGTAGACGAGTTCTGGATAATGCAGGGCGCCATTCGCACTCGCCTGGGTAGGCGGCTATATAGCGAATTTCCGATGCGCCCGGTTGAGCGTCACGGACAGAGCAAGAACGCTTCCAGCGTTCCTGTTTCCATTCAAGTCTATGATTTTACGGGTTAAGTGGATCTTTATTAATGCAGGAAAAGACCGCCTTTATTGTCGTTGATCCGACAATTCGGACTTTGCTGTGTGGTTGTGTATATAGAAATGGCGGCGGGCGAGGCTGGCTCGTCCGCCGTGCGGATCAGGCGGATTTCGCCAGTTCCGCTTCCACGGCTTCGACCAGGCGTGGGTCGTCCGCGGTGACATCGGGTGCGAAACGGGCAGCGACGCGGCCGTCGCAACCGATGAGAAATTTCTCGAAGTTCCACTGCACCTCCGGCACCGGATTGGCCTGGATGCCGTAGCCCTTGAGTTTTTCCCGCATCGGGCCTTCGCCGGTGGCGTCCGGCAGCGCGCGGGTGAGGGCCTGGTACAGCGGGTGCTGGCCATCGCCGACCACGGAAATCTTGGCGAACAGTGGGAATTTCACGTCGTAGGTCAGGCTGCAGAACGCCTTGATCTCTTCGTCGCTGCCCGGCTCCTGGCCGAGGAAGTCATTGGCCGGGAAACCGAGCACTTCGAGGCCGGCGGCATGCTTGCTCTCGTAGAGCTTTTCCAGGCCTTCGTACTGCGGCGTCAGCCCGCACTTGGAGGCAACGTTGACCACCAGCAGCACCTTGCCCTTGTACGGTTCGAGGGTCTGCGCGGTGCCATCGATGGAGGTGACGGGAATTTCGTAGAGGTTGCTCATGGCGGCTCGCTTCGTGAGGGGGCGGATGGGTGCGCCGGGCCGGCGAAAAGTGCCCGGCGCGGTGTGGACGTCAGGGTTTGGCCATGTGCCAGACGCCGCCCTTGCCATCGCCGTTCATCTCACCCGGCTTGTCCTTGGCGAAGGTGTACAGCGGCTTGTCGGCGTAGGCCCACTGCAGGGTGCCGTCCTCGCGTTTGGCCAGGGTCCACTGGCCATCGGGCTTGGCGTCGGCATCGGCCATCAGCGGAGGCCAGTTTTCCGCGCAGGGGCCGCTGCATTTGGAGATGTCCTTGGTGTCCTTGTCGTAGGTGTACAGGGTCATGCCTTTGGCATCGACCAGCATGCCGCCCTTCTCCATCGCGGGTGGCGCAGCGAAGGTGATGCCGGAAAAGGCCAGGGCGGTGGCGGCGAGAGCGTATTTGAGGGTCATTGTTTTTCTCCGTCCGTTCGTGGGGTCCAGGAAATAACCTGCACAGATACAGAACCCGACGGGACGCAAGCGTTCGGCTGGCGAGCGATTGCGCGGCGGCGCCGGACCACGACCGACATGGGGCGGTCGTGGTCGCGGGCCTCAGAACAGGAAGTAGCGCTGCGCCATCGGGAGTACGTCGGCCGGCTCGCACCAGAGCAACTGGCCGTCGGCCTTGACCTGGTAGTTCTGCGGGTCGACCTCGATGCTCGGCGTATAGTCGTTATGGATCAGGTCCTTCTTCTGCACCGCGCGGCAGCCCTTGACCACGCCGATCTTCTTCTGCAGGCCGAGTTGCTGCGGTACGCCGGCGTCCGCGGCGGCCTGGCTGATGAAGGTCAGGCTGCTGGCGTGCAGCGAGCCGCCGTAGCTGCCGAACATCGGCCGGTAGTGCACCGGTTGCGGGGTCGGGATCGAGGCGTTGGCGTCGCCCATCAGGCTGGCGGCAATGACCCCGCCCTTGAGGATCAGCGTCGGCTTGACGCCGAAGAACGCCGGGCGCCAGAGGATCAGGTCGGCCCATTTGCCGACCTCGATGGAGCCGACCTCGTGGCTGATGCCGTGGGTGATCGCCGGGTTGATGGTGTACTTGGCGATGTAGCGCTTGACCCGGAAGTTGTCGTTGCCGGCGCCGTCCTCGGGCAGCGCGCCGCGCTGCTTCTTCATCTTGTCGGCGGTCTGCCAGGTGCGCGTGATCACCTCGCCGACGCGGCCCATGGCCTGGCTGTCGGAGCTGATCATGCTGAAGGCGCCGAGGTCGTGGAGGATGTCCTCGGCGGCGATGGTCTCGCGACGGATGCGGCTTTCGGCGAAGGCGACGTCCTCGGCGATGCTCGGGTCCAGGTGATGGCAGACCATCAGCATGTCCAGGTGCTCGTCGATGGTGTTGCGGGTGAACGGCCGGGTCGGGTTGGTCGAGCTGGGCAGCACGTTGGGAAAACCGCAGGCCTTGATGATGTCCGGCGCGTGGCCGCCGCCAGCGCCTTCGGTGTGATAGGTGTGGATGGTGCGGCCCTTGAACGCGCCCAGGGTCGTTTCGACGAAGCCGGATTCGTTCAGCGTGTCGGTGTGGATCGCCACCTGCACGTCGTACTGGTCGGCGACCGACAGGCAGTTGTCGATGGCCGCAGGCGTGGTGCCCCAGTCCTCGTGCAGCTTGAGGCCGATGGCGCCGGCCTTGACCTGCTCGATCAGCGGCTCGGGCAGCGAGACGTTGCCCTTGCCGGTGAAGCCGATGTTCATCGGGAAGGCGTCGGCGGCCTGGAGCATGCGCGCCATGTGCCAGGGGCCGGGGGTCACGGTGGTGGCGTAGGTGCCGGTGGCCGGCCCGGTGCCGCCGCCGATCATGGTGGTGGTGCCGCTCATCAATGCTTCTTCGATCTGCTGCGGGCAGATGAAGTGGATGTGGCTGTCGATGCCGCCGGCAGTGAGGATCATGCCCTCGCCGGCGATGACCTCGGTGGCGCCGCCGATGGCGATGCTCACGTCGGGCTGGATGTCCGGGTTGCCGGCCTTGCCGATAGCGGCAATGCGGCCGTCCTTGAGGCCGACGTCGGCCTTGACGATGCCCCAGTGGTCGATGATCAGCGCGTTGGTGATCACCGTGTCGACCACATCGGCGGCGTTCAGCTGGCTCTGGCCCATGCCGTCGCGGATCACCTTGCCGCCGCCGAACTTCACTTCGTCGCCGTAGGTGGTGAAGTCCTTCTCCACTTCGATCCACAGGTCGGTGTCGGCCAGGCGCACCTTGTCGCCGACGGTGGGGCCGAACATGTCGGCGTAGGCTTGGCGGGAAATCTTCATGAGCAGGTGTCCTGTAGGGTGCGCCGTGCGCACCGCGATTGGCTCTGGTGCGCGCGGCGCACCCTACGAATCTTTGGCGGCTTAGAGCTCGCCCATCACCCGTCCGGCGAAGCCGAACACGCGGCGCTGGCCGGCCAGCTCGACCAGCTCGACCTCGCGGCTCTGCCCCGGCTCGAAGCGCACCGCGGTGCCGGCCGGGATGTTCAGGCGCATGCCGCGGCTGGCCGCGCGGTCGAAGGTCAGCGCGTCGTTGGTCTCGAAGAAGTGGAAGTGCGAGCCGACCTGGATCGGCCGGTCGCCGCTGTTGGCGACGCTCAGGCTGAGGGTGCGGCGGCCGGCGTTGATTTCGATCTCGCCGGGCTGGATCTGGTATTCGCCTGGGATCATCGGGGCTGCTCCGTAGCGGGGGAAAGGAGGAGTTGCATGAAGGTGAGGTCGAGCCAGCGGCCGAACTTCTGTCCGACCTGCGGCATCTGCCCGGTGGTGACGAATCCCAGGCGCTCGTGCAGGCGGATCGAGGCGGCGTTGCCGCTCTCGATGGCGGCGACCATTACGTGCAGCCCGGATTCGCGCGCGCGCTCGATCAGCGCCTGCATCAGCTTCGGCCCCAGGCCCTGGCCGCGCTGGTCGCTGCGCACGTAGACCGAGTGCTCGACGGTATGGCGGAAACCGTCGATGGCGCGCCAGGTGCCATAGCTGGAGTAGCCGAGGACGTTGTCGTCGGCGTCCACCGCGACCAGTACCGGGAAACCCAGGGCGGCGCGATCGGCCAGCCAGGCACGGCGGTTGTCGAGGTCGACGGCGTAGTCGTTCCAGATCGCCGTGGTGTTGACCACGGCGTCGTTGTAGATGTCGCGGATGCCGGGCAGGTCGGCATCGAGGGAGTCGCGGATGATCACGGCGGTCGTCCTTCGATCAGGCGATGGGTTGGTGCACGGTCACCAGTTTGGTGCCGTCGGGGAAGGTCGCTTCCACCTGGATTTCCGGAATCATTTCCGGCACGCCTTCCATCACCTGGTCTCGGCTCAGCAGGGTGGTGCCGAAGTGCATCAGCTCGGCGACGCTGCGGCCGTCGCGCGCGCCTTCGAGCAGGGCGGCGGAAATCAGCGCCATGGCTTCCGGGTAATTGAGCTTCAGGCCACGGGCCAGGCGGCGTTCGGCCACCAGCCCGGCGGTGAAAATCAGCAGCTTGTCTTTTTCGCGCGGTGAAAGGTCCATCAGGTGCTCCAGATTCGAGGGGGAACGGCCGTGCGACCGAGCAGCGCCGGGCGCAACAGGCGCCAGAGGTCGATCAGCCAGGCGCGGGCGTGCAGCGCTTCGTGGGCCAGGCAGCGTGCAACGATCAGGCCGGGCAGTTGGGTGAGGTCGCCGCGCACGCGCGAAGGCAGGTCGCGGCAGCGTTCGAGCAATTCGGCGTCGATCTCGCCGGTGACGATCAGGGTGGCGAACACCGGCTGGCCGTCGAGGCCGATCGGCGAATCGAGCAGGCCGTCGCCGCCGCTCACGCGCTGGCGTTCATGCCAGAGCGGCTGGCCGTCGCGCCGGATGTCCAGGCGCGCCTGGAAGTGGCCTTCGGCGAAGCGTTCGTCGGCGGCCGGGCGGCCGAGGGCGACCATGTCCCAGTAGAACAGCCGCGCGTCGCCGAGCAGCTCGATGCGCGTACTCAGTTCGGCGCGGGCGCCGGAGTAGACGATGGTCTCCTGCGGCAACCACTCCAGGGTCGCGCCGGCTTCCACCCGCAGGTGCAGGTCCTGGTAGGCGGCGCCGGCCGCGCGGTACCACTTGGCGGCGCCGGGGCTGGTCAGCTGCGCCCAGGCGTGCGCTCCGACGCTGGCGCGGATGTCCAGGCGATCGCCGCCGGCGATACCGCCTGGCGGATGGACGATGATGTGCTGGCAGACCTCCGGGCCTTCGGCATACAGATGCTTCTGCACCCGCAGCGGGCCGGCATGGCGGCGCATCACCGGGCGTGTGGCGTCGCCGGCGCGGGTATAGCCCAGCTCCAGCTCGGCGTGCCAGCTGGGGGTGAAGAGGGCGGGGGTGATCGTTGCGTTCATGCGCTTCTTTGCAGTGTGGGAGGGCGGTGAAGCGTGGGCGAGGGTTCTTTCCGGGCGCCGGGCGGGCAGGACAAACCTACGGGAAAACTCAGATCGCGACCAGCCCGCGCACGCCATCGGCTTCCATGGTTTCGCCACGGCCCTGCTGGACGATCTCGCCGCGCGACATCACCAGGTACTGGTCGGCCAGCTCGGCGGCGAAGTCGTAGAACTGCTCCACCAGCAGGATCGCCATGTCGCCACGCCCGGCGAGTTTCCTGATGACCACGCCGATCTCCTTGATCACCGAGGGCTGGATGCCTTCGGTGGGCTCGTCGAGGATGAGCAGGCTTGGCTTGCTGGCCAGCGCGCGGCCGATGGCCAGTTGTTGCTGCTGGCCGCCGGAGAGGTCGCCGCCGCGGCGGGCCTTCATTTCCTCAAGCACCGGGAACAGTTCGTAGATGAACGGCGGCACGCGCTTCGCCTCGCTGCCGGGAAACCGCGACAGGCCCATCAGCAGGTTCTCCTCGACCGTCAGGCGCGGGAAGATCTCACGTCCCTGCGGCACGTAGGCGATGCCGGCGTTGACCCGCTGGTGCGTCTTGACGCCGGTGATCGGCTTTCCGTTCCAGTTCACCACGCCCTGCCGGGACGGGATCAGGCCCATCAGGCATTTCAGCAGGGTGGTCTTGCCGACCCCGTTGCGCCCCAGCAGGCAGGTGACCTCGCCGATCTTCGCCTCGAAGCTCAGCCCGCGGAGGATGTGGCTGCCGCCGTAGTACTGGTGGAGTTGGTCGACTTGCAGCATGTGGATGTCCTTGAAAAGGAGGGCGGTGTCGTCCGCCCGGTGGTTCCATTCGGTGCGCGCGGCGCACCCTACGGGAGAGGCCGCGCGCGTAGGGTGCGCCATGCGCACCAGGGCGCGGTTTCGTAGGGTGGATCGCGCTTCATCGATCCACCGCGCGCTGTTTCGGTGGATGAAAGACGGCGTCATCCACGCTCCGGTATTCCATTCGGTGCGCGCGGCGCACCCTACGGGGGAGGCCGCGCGCGTAGGGTGCGCCCTGCGCACCGAAGGCTCAGCGACCGAGGTAAACCTCGATCACCCGCTCGTCCGCCTGCACCTGCTCCAGCGAGCCTTCGGCGAGCACGTGGCCCTGATGCAGCACGGTGACGTGGTCGGCGATGCTGCCGACGAAGCCCATGTCGTGCTCCACCACCATCAGCGAGTGCTTGCCGGCGAGGCCCTTGAACAGCTCGGCGGTGAATTCGGTTTCGGCATCGGTCATGCCCGCCACCGGCTCGTCGAGCAGCAGCAGCTGCGGGTCCTGCACCAGCAGCATGCCGATCTCGAGGAACTGCTTCTGCCCGTGGGAAAGCAACCCGGCCGGACGCCCGCGCGAGGCGTCCAGCTTGATCGTGGTGAGCACGTCCTCGATGCGCTCGCGCTGCTCGCCGGAAAGGCGTGCACGCAGGCTGGCCCACACCGACTTGTCGGCGTTCTGCGCCAGCTCCAGGTTCTCGAACACCGAGAGCGCCTCGAACACCGTGGGCTTCTGGAACTTGCGGCCGATCCCGGCCTGGGCGATTTCCACTTCGCTCATCTCGGTCAGGTCGAGGCTTTCGCCGAAGAACGCCTGGCCGCTGTCCGGGCGCGTCTTGCCGGTGATCACGTCCATCAGCGTGGTCTTGCCCGCGCCGTTGGGGCCGATGATGCAGCGCAGTTCGCCGACGCCGATGTACAGGGTCAGATCGCGCAGCGCCTTGAAGCCGTCGAAGCTGACGTTGATGTCTTCCAGGGTCAGGAGGGTGCCGTGGCGCACGTCCAGGCCGGGGCCGGAGGCGCGACCGAGGCCGATCGCATCGCGGCCGGTACCGGCGTCGCTGTTCGGGTCGTAGGCGGGTTCGAGCATGAAGTGTCCGGGGGTGGCGTGCATCACTGTTCTCCCTTGCGGCGCAGCAGGCCGATGACGCCTTTGGGCAGGAACAGCGTGACGATGATGAACAGGGCGCCGAGGAAGAACAGCCAGTACTCCGGGAAGGCCACGGTAAACCAGCTCTTCATGCCGTTGACGATGCCGGCGCCGAGCAGCGGGCCGATCAGCGTGCCGCGCCCCCCGAGGGCGACCCACACGGCGGCCTCGATGGACTGCGTCGGGGCCATCTCGCTGGGGTTGATGATGCCCACCTGCGGCACGTAGAGCGCGCCGGCCAGGCCGCAGAGCACGGCGGACAGCACCCAGACGAAGAGCTTGTAGCCGCGCGGATCGTAGCCGCAGAACATCAGCCGGTTCTCGGCATCGCGCAGCGCGGTGAGCACCCGGCCGAACTTGCTTCGCGCCAGGCCCCAGCCCAGCGCCAGGCTGGTCACCAGCAGCGCCACGGTGGCGAGGAACAGCACCGCGCGGGTGCCCGGCGCGGTGATGCCGAAGCCGAGCAGGGTTGAGAAACCGGTGAAACCGTTGTTGCCGCCGAAGCCCGTCTCGTTGCGGAAGAACAGCAGCATGCCGGCGAAGGTCAGCGCCTGGGTCATGATCGAGAAGTACACGCCCTTGATCCGCGAGCGGAAGGCGAAGAAGCCGAACACCAGCGCCAGCAGACCCGGCGCCAGCACCACCAGGCACATCGACCAGAGGAAGCTGGAGGTGCCGTACCAGTACCAGGGCAGCTCGGTCCAGGCGAGGAAGCTCATGAAGGCCGGCAGGCCGTCGCCGGCGGTCTGGCGCATCAGATACATGCCCATGGCATAGCCGCCGAGGGCGAAGAACAGGCCGTGGCCGAGCGACAGCAGCCCGGCATAGCCCCACACCAGGTCGAGGGCGAGGGCGACGATGGCGTAGCAGAGGATCTTGCCGACCAGCGTCAGGGTGTAGGCGGAGACCTGCAGCGGGTTGTCCGCCGGCAGCAGCGAGAGCAGCGGCAGGGCGACGAGGATCGCCAGCACCGCGCCGAGCGCTGCGAGGGTCAGGCGCGGGCCGGCTTTCTGCGCGGCGGTGAGCGCGAGCGGCTGGTTCATCGACGGTGTCCTTGTTGAATGGCGGTCGCGCGCCGGGCGGGGCACGAGGCGTTGTTCAGCGGCGCGCTGGCGATCTGGAGAGCGTTCGGGCTGGCCATCAATCGATCACCCGTCCTTTCAGCGCGAAGAGCCCCTGCGGGCGCTTCTGGATGAACAGGATGATCAGCGCGAGGATCAGGATCTTGCCCAGCACGGCGCCGATCTGCGGTTCGAGGATCTTGTTGGCGATGCCCAGGCCGAAGGCCGCCAGCACGCTGCCGGCCAGCTGGCCGACGCCGCCGAGCACCACCACCAGGAAGGAGTCGATGATGTAGCTCTGGCCGAGGTCCGGGCCGACGTTGCCGATCTGCGACAGCGCCACGCCGCCGAGGCCGGCGATGCCCGAGCCGAGGCCGAAGGCGAGCATGTCCACGCGGCCGGTGGCGACGCCGCAGCAGGCGGCCATGTTGCGGTTCTGCGTCACCGCGCGGACGTTCAGCCCCAGGCGGGTCTTGTTCAGCAGCAGCCAGGTCAGCGCCACCACGAACAGGGCGAAACCGATGATCACGATGCGGTTGTACGGCAGCACCAGGTTGGGCAGCACCTGCACGCCGCCGGACAACCAGGACGGGTTGGCGACCTCGACGTTCTGCGCGCCGAAGACGATGCGCACCAGCTGGATCAGCATCAGGCTGATGCCCCAGGTGGCCAGCAGGGTTTCCAGCGGGCGGCCGTAGAGGTGGCGGATCACCGTGCGTTCCAGCGCCATGCCGATCGCCGCGGTGACGAAGAACGCCACCGGCAGCGCTGCCAGCGGGTAGAACGCCAGGGCGTCGGGGGCCAGGCGCTGGAACAGCAGCTGGACCACGTAGGTGGAGTAGGCGCCGAGCATCAGCATCTCGCCGTGGGCCATGTTGATCACCCCGAGCAGCCCGAAAGTGATCGCCAGGCCGAGGGCGGCAAGCAGCAGGATCGAACCCAGGCTCATGCCGGAGAACGCCTGGCCGATGAGTTCGCCGATCAGCAGTTTGCGTTTGACCTGCGACAGGCTGGTTTGCGCCGCGGTGCGCACGCCGGCGTCCTGTTCCACGGCCGGGTCGAGCAGCGTTTCGAGGCGCGTGCGCGCCAGCGGCTGGCCGGTTTCGCCAAGCAGGCGCACGGCGGCCAGGCGCACGGCCGGGTCCGGGTCGACCAGTTGCAGGTTCGCCAGCGCCAGGCTCAGGGCATCGCGCACGGCATCGTCCTGTTCCGCGGCGACGCGCTGGTTGAGCAGGCCGAGTTGCTCCGGGCGCGCGCTCTTCTGCAGTTGCTCGGCGGCGGCCAGGCGCAGGCCGGCGTCCTCGGCGAGCAACTGGTGGCTGGCCAGGGCGGTGTTGGCGAGGCCGCGCAGGCGGTTGTTCAGGCGCAGCTTGCGCGGCGCGTCGGCCGGTTCGGCATTGCCTTCGGCGGCCCGGAAGGCGCCGTTCTCCTCGATGAACGGGACTTTCGCGCTGTCGGCGGCCAGGCGGCCATCCTGCAGCGCCTCGATCAGCGGCAGGCGGGCCGGATCGGGCTGCGCGGCCCATCGTTCCAGCAGGCTGGCCTGCGCAGACGGATTGGCGGCGACGAAATCGGTGGCATCTCCGGCATGCGCCGCTGCGGGAAGCAGGAGCAGGCAGGCCAGGATCAGGCGGTGGACGGCAGAGGGCATATCGGTGTCCTTCGGATCACGGTCATCCTGCCCGGCCACGGGATCGTGGGCCGGGCGGAATGGACACGGACGCTGCAGGAACGGACGCTGGCGCTCGCTCCTACAGAGGGTGCGCCTGGATCAGTTGCTCTTCATCGGGTGGTCAGGCTTCTTGTCGTTGCCTTCGATGTAGGGGCTCCAGGGCTCGGCGCGCACCGGGCCTTCGGTCTGCCAGACCACCGAGAACTGCCCGTCTTCCTGGACTTCGCCGATCATCACCGGCTTGTGCAGGTGGTGGTTCTTCTCGTCCATCTTGATGGTGTAGCCGTCCGGCGCGGCGAAGGTCTGCCCGGCCATGGCGTCGCGCACCTTGTCGACGTCGGTGGTGCCGGCCTTCTCGACCGCCTGCGCCCACATGTGGATGCCGACGTAGGTGGCTTCCATCGGGTCGTTGGTGACCACGGTGTCCGCGTTCGGCAGTTTCTTGGCCTTGGCGTAGGCCTTCCAGGCGGCGACGAATTTCTCGTTCACCGGGTTATCCACGGACTGGAAGTAGTTCCAGGCGGCCAGTTGCCCCACCAGCGGCTTGGTGTCGATGCCGCGCAGTTCTTCCTCGCCGACCGAGAAGGCGACCACCGGAATGTCGGTGGCTTCGATGCCCTGGTTGGCCAGTTCCTTGTAGAACGGCACGTTGGAGTCGCCGTTGACGGTGGAGACCACGGCGGTCTTGCCGCCGGCGGCGAACTTCTTGATGTTGGCGACGATGGTCTGGTAATCGCTGTGGCCGAACGGGGTGTAGACCTCTTCGATGTCCTTGTCGGCGACGCCCTTGCTGTGCAGGAAGCTGCGCAGGATCTTGTTGGTGGTGCGCGGGTAGACGTAGTCGGTGCCGAGCAGGAAGAAGCGCTTGGCGGCGCCGCCGTCTTCGCTCATCAGGTACTCGACGGCCGGAATCGCCTGCTGGTTCGGCGCCGCACCGGTGTAGAACACGTTCGGCGACATTTCTTCGCCTTCGTACTGCACGGGGTAGAACAGCAATCCGTTGAGTTCTTCATAGACCGGCAGTACCGATTTGCGCGACACCGAGGTCCAGCAGCCGAAGGTCACGGCCACCTTGTCCTGGGTCAGCAACTGGCGGCCCTTCTCGGCGAACAGCGGCCAGTTGGACGCCGGGTCGACAACCACCGGCTCGAGTTTCTTGCCGAGCACGCCGCCCTTGGCGTTGATCTCGTCGATGGTCATCAGCGCCATGTCTTTCAGCGAGGTCTCGGAGATCGCCATGGTGCCGGAAAGGGAATGCAGGATGCCGACCTTGATGGTGTCGGCGGCGTGTGCGGTGAACGGGAACAGCCCGCTGAGCACAAGGGCACTGGCAGCGAGTGTGGATTTCAGAAAGGGACGGCGTTTCATGAGGGTGCGGCTCCGTGGCTGGGTCCATGCGCATCGTTGTTCGCGAAACGACGCTCCCGGCTCGCGCCTGCGTCAATTCGTCAACGCAGCAGTCGCAGCATCCGTGCCAAGGCGTGCAAACCCTTGATTTGAAGCGGCTTGGTCATTCCGGCAGGCAGGCGGTAGTCGATTTTCAGCGGTCCGTCGTGGTGCGCGCGCGCGACCGTGAAAAACGCATGGGCGCCGGATTGCACCAAATCAGAGCGAAAGGTAATTCTTCACGCCGGTGAAGATGATCTGCGCCGCCAGTGCGCAGACAAAAAGCCCCATCAGGCGGCTGACGATCTGCAGCCCCTGCTCGCCGAGCAGGCGCTCGAAGCGTCCGGAGAGGAACAGCACCATGCCGACGGTGACGCTGGCGAGGAAGATGCCGCCCACTGCCAGCAGCTTGTCGTTCCAGTGCGGCTGGCTGGCGCCCATCACCAGCAGCGCGCCGATGGTGCCGGGGCCGACGGTGATCGGGATGGTCAGCGGCACGATGGTCACGTCCTGCTGCAGGTTGTCGCTCTGCACCACCGATTTGCCCTGGGCCATGCCCAGCGCCGAGATGAACAGCACGCTGCCGGCGCCGATGCGGAAGGCGTCGATGGTGATGCCGAACAGTACGAAGATGTGCGTGCCGAACAGATAGAGCAGCATGCTGGCGACGAACACCCCGCTGGCGACGCGCCAGGCGAGCCGCTTGCGCTCTTTCAGCGTGTAGCCGCGGGTCATGCCGATGAAGCAGGACAGCACGAAGAACGGGCTGTAGAGCACCAGCAACTTGAGGTAGAGACTGAACAGCGCGGCAGACATGCGGGGTTCTCGGCAGGAGGATAAAAAGGCGGGGTTGGCGGCGCGGAACGCTTACTCGATCAGCGCGCTGCCTTCGGCATGGCTGCTCTGCCTGGCGCCGACCCATTGCTGGATCATCTCGCGCAGTTGCGACAGCTCCACCGGCTTGGCCATGTGGCCGTCCATGCCGACCTTGCGCGCGCGTTCCTTGTGCTCGACCAGGATGTGCGCGGTGAGGGCGACGATCGGCGTGCGCCGGCGGCCCTCGCGGGTCTCCCATTCACGCAGCTGCTCGGTGGCGGAGAAGCCGTCGAGGACCGGCATCTCGCAGTCCATCAGCACCAGGTCGTAGTGCCGGGTCTTCATCGCGCTGAGCGCTTCCTCGCCGTTGCTGGCGGTGTCCGGCTCCAGGTTGAGCTTGTTCAGCATGCCGCGGATGACCTTGGTGGAAATGCTGTTGTCTTCCGCGACGAGGATGCGGAAGTCGCTCGGCACGTCCAGCGCCGGCACGTCAGGCGCCTCGCTCGTGGCCGCGCTCTTGCCGCGTTGCGCGAGTTCGTCGGCGAGGGTGGTCTTCAGCGCATAGCCGGCGACCGGCTTGGCGAGGATGCGTTTGATCCCGGCGTTGCGCGCGATGATCTTGCTCGGCGCGTTGCTGATGCCGGTGAGCATGATCAGCAGGATGTCGTGGTTGAGGCTGGGGTCTTCCTTGATCTTGGTCGCCAGTTGCAGGCCGGTCATTCCAGGCATGTCCTGATCGAGCAGGACGACATCGAAGTAGTCGCGCAGGTGCGCCTTGGTGCGCAGCAGCGCCAGCGCTTCCTTGCCCGAGGCCACCGCGCTGACCTGCAGGCCCCACACGGTGCATTGCTGCATCAGCACCTTGCGGCAGGTGTCGTTGTCGTCGACCACCAGCAGGCGTGCACCGAGCAGCGGGCTTTCCAGATCGGCGGGCGGCTGCTCCAGGCGCTCGGGATCGAGCGGCAGCGTCAGCCACAGGGTGTTGCCCTGCTGGCCGCCGCTCTGCACGCCGAACTCGCCCTGCATCAGGCGCACCAGCTGGCGCGAAATGATCAGCCCGAGGCGCCCGCCGACGCGGGTCGCGGCCAGGAAGTCGCGGCTGTGCAGTTCCGCGTTGAGCAATGCCTCGCGATCTTCGCTCTGCAGCGGCCGGCCGCTATCCTGCACGGCGATGCGCAGGCGGGTCTGCTCGCCGCTGGTGTCGAGCGCGACGACGAGAAGGATTTCGCCCTCGTCGGTCTGTTTGAAGGCGTTGTCCAGCAGGCTCAGCAGGGTCTGGCGCAGGCGCGTCGGGTCGCCGCTGATCACCCTCGGCACCTGCGGCTGGATGAAGCTGATCAGCTCGACCTGCTGCTGCTCGGCCTTGGCGCGGAAGATGTCAAGGCAATCGTCGAGCAGGGCGTTGAGGTCGAATTGCACGTCGTCCAGTTCGATCTGCCCGGACTCCAGGCGCGAGATGTCGAGAATCTCGTTGATCAGGCCGAGCAGCTCGTTGCCGGCGCTGTGGATGGTCTGCACGTAGTCGCGCTGCTTGGCCGACAGCGGGGTGCCGAGCAGCAGTTCGGTCATGCCCAGCACGCCATTCATCGGTGTGCGGATCTCGTGGCTGATCTTCGCCAGGAACTCGGCCTTGGCGCGCAGCTCGGCGCCGCTCACCGCCAGCGCGGTGTGCTCGGTCAGGCGGTCGGCCCTCAACTGGCGCTGGCGATCGCTGAGCGACAGGCTGAGCAGAAGGCCGCAGAACGCAGCGCTGCCGAACAGGATGATTTCCAGCCAGCCGGGGCTCATCTGCACGAAGCCGAAGAGCATCGGCGTCAGCACCAGGAACACCAGGGTGAAGGTCCCGGCAGCCAGCACCACCAGCCGCGCCGGGCGATAGCCACGGCGCAGGTGATAGGCGGCGGTGATCAGCGCGCAGGCGGCGGCGAGCAGGATAAGCAGGTTGATCAGGCCGCTGTACCACAGCTCGCGGGTCAGCAGGATCACCGCGGCGACGCCGCTGATGACGATGATCCCGGCCATCGGCAGCCAGTTCAGGCCCTCGCCGACACGGGTATTGCGGAAGAACGAATGGATGAAGCCGAGCAGGCAGATGGCGGCGGCCAGCGTCGCCATGTCCGCGCAGAGCGCCAGGCTGTAGCCGCTGCCGGTTTTCGGCAGCCAGTAGCCGAGCACGCCGAACTCGGCCAGCGCATTGAGCAGCAGCAAGGCATGGAAGCCGCTGAGCCAGAGGTTGCCGAAGCCGCGGTTGTTGGCCAGGCGGAAAAGGTTGTAGAGCATCAGCAGGCCGAGCGCGCCGAACAGCGTGCCGAACAGGTAGGCGGGGCGTTCCAGGTCGACCACGCCGCTGCTGTCGAGGGTCTTCAGCCACACCATCAGCGGGTGGCTGGAGGTCATGCGGATATAGGTTTCGCGCATGCTGCCGTCATTCGGCAGGACGAACAGGTAGCTGTTAGACGAGAGCGTGCTGGCCGCCGTCGGCATGGATTCGCCGGTGTGCTCGTGGCGCTCCAGCTGGCCGTCGCGCAGGCGATAGAAGTCGAGGTACTTGACCCGCGGGGCGTACAGCCAGAGCCAGTGGACGTCGGTCAGCGCGGGGGTTTCGATGCGCAGCCAGATGGCGCGCTCGCCGGCGGGCATGCTGAAGGATTCCCGGCCCAGCGACTCGAACTGACTGCGCTGGGCGATGACTTCCTCGAGCTTGAGCTGCTCCGAATCATCGATCAGGATCTGCCAGTCCGACGCCAGCGCCGCTGCCGGGGTTTCCACCACCTGCGCCGACACCGTACCGGCATACCAGGGCAGCAGGCTGCAGATGAAGGCGATGGCGATCCAGAGCCGCGTCACGGTCGAGGTCCTTTCAGATATTGCCGCGATTATAGTCAGGTAGTTGACCACGCCACTACGAAAAAGGCGGCCACCGGGCCGCCTTTTTCGTAGCAGATCGCTGCTATTCGTCGGCCTGTTCGCGTGCGATGGCACGGTAGCCGATGTCGCTGCGGTAGAAGCAGCCGTTCCAGCTGATCTGCTTCGCCAGGCGATAGGCCTGCTGCTGGGCATCCGCCACGCTGTGCCCGATCGCCGTGGCGCAGAGCACGCGGCCACCGGCGGTGACCACCTCGCCCGCGGCGTTCAGCGCGGTTCCGGCGTGGAAGACCTTGCCCTCCAGCGCGGCCGCGGCATCCAGGCCCTCTATCACGTCGCCCTTGGCGTAGTCGCCTGGGTAGCCGCCGGCGGCGAGCACCACGCCGACCGTCGGGCGTGGGTCCCACTGCGCTTCGACCTTGTCCAGCGCCCTGGCCAGCGCGGCCTCGACCAGCAGCACCAGGGAGCTTTCCAGGCGCACCATGATCGGCTGGGTTTCCGGGTCGCCGAAGCGGCAGTTGAACTCGATGACCTTGGGCTGACCGGCTTTGTCGATCATCAGCCCTGCATAAAGAAAGCCGGTGTAGACGTTGCCTTCCTCGGCCATGCCGCGCACGGTCGGGTAGATCACCTCGTCCATGACCCGCTTGTGCACCTCGGCGGTGACCACCGGGGCCGGCGAGTAGGCGCCCATGCCGCCGGTGTTCGGGCCGCTGTCGCCGTCGCCGACGCGCTTGTGGTCCTGGCTGGTGGCCATCGGCAGCACGTTCTTGCCGTCGACCATGACGATGAAGCTGGCTTCCTCGCCATCGAGGAACTCCTCGATCACCACCCGCGAACCGGCCTCGCCGAAGGCGTTGCCGGCGAGCATGTCGCGCACCGCATCCTCGGCTTCGCTCAGGGTCATGGCGACGATCACGCCCTTGCCGGCGGCCAGGCCGTCGGCCTTGATCACGATCGGCGCACCCTTCTCGCGCAGGTAGGCCAGTGCCGGTTCGACTTCGGTGAAGTTCTGGTAGTCGGCGGTGGGAATCCGGTGGCGGGCGAGGAAGTCCTTGGTGAAGGCCTTCGAGCCCTCCAGTTGCGCGGCGCCAGCGGTGGGGCCGAAGCAGTCCAGGCCGCGGGCGCGGAACAGGTCGACCACGCCCTTCACCAGCGGCGCTTCCGGGCCGACGATGGTCAGTTGCACGTTCTTCTCGGCGAAGTCGGCCAGTTGCTCAAGGGCCAGCACGTCGATGGGCACGTTCTCGCACTTGGCCTCGGTGGCGGTGCCGGCGTTGCCTGGGGCGACGAAGACCTTCTGGATGCGCGGGTCTTGGGCGACCTTCCAGGCCAGCGCATGTTCGCGCCCGCCGCTGCCGATGATCAGTACGTTCATGGGGTTCCCCTTCAGGAGGCGGGCCTGCGGCCCGTTCGGTGGATAAACAGAGCGTTATCCACCCTACGAAAATCGTGCTTCTAGCATTTTGCGTTTTATCGGGCCGTGATGGGGCGTTTGGCTGCTAGGCGGAGGTCGGTTCGACGAGCGCAGTTGCCGCCTGGCAATGAGCATCGGCGAATCGGACTCCAACAACGCAGACGAGCGCTTCAGCGCGGCCGTGCCACGGTCAGTGACGGAAGTGGCGCATGCCGGTAAACACCATCGCGATGCCGGCTTCATCAGCGGCGGCAATCACCTCGTTGTCGCGCATCGAACCGCCCGGCTGGATCACCGCGGTGATGCCATTGGCGGCGGCGTTGTCCAGGCCGTCGCGGAACGGGAAGAAGGCGTCCGAGGCCATCACCGAGCCGGCGACCTGCAGGCCGGCGTGCTCGGCCTTGATCGCGGCGATGCGCGCGGAGTTGACGCGGCTCATCTGCCCGGCGCCGACGCCGATGGTCTGGCGGTTACGCGCGTAGACGATGGCGTTGGACTTGACGAACTTGGCCACTTTCCAGGCGAACACCAGGTCGTGGACTTCCTGTTCGGTGGGCGCGCGCCGGGTCACCACCTTGAGGTCGTCGGCGGTGATCATGCCGATGTCGCGGCTCTGCACCAGCAGGCCGCCGTTGACGCGCTTGAAGTCCCAGCCGGCGCTGCGTTCGGCCGGCCACTCGCCGCACTCGAGCAGGCGCACGTTGGCCTTGGCGGCGACCACTTCGCGGGCGGCGGCGCTGATCTTCGGCGCGATGATCACTTCGACGAACTGGCGCTCGACGATGGCTTTCGCGGTCTCGCCGTCCAGCTCGCGGTTGAAGGCGATGATGCCGCCGAAGGCCGACTCGCTGTCGGTGGCATAGGCCAGCTCGTAGGCTTGGCGGATGCCGCCTTCGCTGTCCAGGGCCACGGCGACGCCGCAAGGGTTGGCGTGCTTGACGATCACGCAGGCCGGCTTGACGAAGCTCTTCACGCATTCCAGCGCGGCATCGGTGTCGGCGACGTTGTTGTACGACAGCTCCTTGCCCTGCAACTGCACGGCGCTGGCGATGCTGGCCTCGCCCTTCTTCGCCTCGACGTAGAACGCCGCCTGCTGATGCGGGTTCTCGCCGTAGCGCATTTCCTGCGCCTTGACGAACTGGCTGTTGAAGGTGCGCGGGAACGCGCCACGGCCTTCGGTGGATAGGGTGGCTGCCGCCTGGTCTATGGTGCCCAGGTAGTTGGCGATCATGCCGTCGTAGGCGGCAGTGTGCTCGAAGGCCTTGAGCGCCAGGTCGAAGCGCTGGGCGTAGGTCAGGCCGCCGGTTTTCAGCGCCTCGACGATGCCGGCGTAGTCGCCGACGTTGACCACGATGGCGACGTCCTTGTGGTTCTTCGCCGCGCTGCGGACCATGGTCGGGCCGCCGATATCGATGTTCTCGATGGCATCGGCGAGGTTGCAGTCGGGCTTGGCGACGGTGGCCTCGAAGGGGTACAGGTTGACCGCGACCAGGTCGATCGGCTTGATGCCGTGCTCGTCCATCACCGCGCCGTCGAGGGCCCGGCGGCCGAGGATGCCGCCGTGGATCTTCGGATGCAGGGTCTTCACCCGTCCGTCCATCATTTCCGGGAAGCCCGTGTAGTCGGCGACTTCCACCGCGGCCACGCCGTTGTCCCTGAGCAGCTTGTAGGTGCCGCCGGTGGAGAGGATTTCCACCCCCTGGGCGACGAGCTCGCGCGCGAATTCGAGGATGCCGGTCTTGTCCGAAACGCTGATCAGCGCGCGGCGAACGGGAAGGCGGGTGGTCTGGTCGGTCATGTCGATGTCCATGAGGGCAGATGAATCAGCAAAAAGGGCGGCTCGCGGGCCGCCCTTTTTCGAATGCGTGCTTACAGCAGGTCGTACTGCTTGAGCTTCTTGCGCAGGGTGCCGCGGTTCAGGCCGAGCAGCTCGGAGGCCTTGGTCTGGTTGCCCTTGACGTAGTTCATCACAGTTTCCAGCAAGGGCGCTTCGACTTCGGAGAGCACCAGGTTGTAGACGTCGGTGACGGACGCGCCTTCGAGATGGGCGAAGTAGTTGCGCAGCGCCTTCTCAACGTTGCCGCGCAGGGTCTGGCCCTCTTCGCTCGGCGTGTTGAGGTGCTGCTTGAGGTTAAGGTTGTCGCTCACGGGTGTTGCCCCATCAAATGTCGATCCATCAAAAACCAGCTCAGCCATCGTCGTCATGCCGCCAACCCCTCTCCATCATTGTGCCGTTCGGCGAAGAACTGCCGAACGGTGGCGTACTGCGCGTCCGTCGTCTCCAGACGATTGAACCCGACGCGGAACTCCCGGGCACCGGGGAGCGTGGCCAGGTACCAGCCCACGTGCTTGCGTGCGATGCGCACGCCCATCACCTCGCCGTAGAAGACATGCAGTGCCGCCAGGTGCTCTAGCAGAATGCATTCCACTTCGCTCAGGGTCGGCGCCGCCAGCAGCTCCCCGGTCGCCAGGTAATGGGCGATCTCGCGGAATATCCACGGCCGGCCCTGGGCGGCGCGGCCGATCAGCAGCGCATCGGCACCGGTGGCGTCGAGTACCGCGCGGGCCTTGTGTGGCGAATCGATGTCGCCATTGGCGAACAGCGGAATCGAGATCGCCTGCTTGATCGCGGCGATAGTCTCGTATTCGGCCTCGCCGGTGTACAGATCGGCGCGCGTGCGGCCATGCACGGCCAGCGCGGCGATCCCGGATTGTTCGGCGATCTTCGCCACCGTAATCCCGTTCCTGTTCTCTCGATCCCAGCCGGTGCGGATCTTCAGCGTCACCGGCACGTCGACCGCGGCGACCACCGCCTCGAGGATCTCCGCCACCAGCAGTTCGTCCTTCATCAGCGCCGAACCGGCGGCCTTGTTGCAGACCTTCTTCGCCGGGCAGCCCATGTTGATGTCGATGATCTGCGCGCCGAGCTCGACATTGGCCCGCGCCGCCGCGGCGAGCATCTGCGCATCGCCGCCGGCGATCTGCACCGAGCGTGGCTCCGGGTCGCCGACGTGCGGCAGGCGCAGGCTCGACTTGCGGGTGTTCCAAAGGCGCACATCGCTGGTCACCATTTCCGACACCACCAGCCCGGCACCGAGTTGGCGGCAGAGCTGGCGAAACGGACGATCGGTGACGCCGGCCATGGGCGCCAGGATCACGGGGTTGGGCAATGTGTAAGGGCCGATGCGTACCGCCGACATAGGTCTTCCCTGTAATGGGGCCTGCTTTTAGTTGATCGGGGCAGTTCGAAAAAGGGTGGGCATGATACCCGCTAGCGGTGACCGGATAAAGATCGATTTGCACAAATTCTGAACAGTCGTCGACTTATCGCCAGCGGTTAGATGAGCCGTTTTCGTTCACTCGGGCGAGTGGAAACTCAGGCTGTAATTCACCGCCTTGGCGCCCGGATCGAGGATGTCCAGGGAAATGTGGATCGGCGTCTGCGGGGGCATTTCGCTCTGCCCGGCGAGTTCGCCGGCGAGGTACTCGCTGGGCTTGAAGCGACGACTGGCGAGCAGTTGCCCGTTGAGGTCGGCGAAGCGCAGTTCCAGCAGCGGAAACGGCTGCGAAAAGGGCGCGCGGTTGTAGAGGATAGCGTCCACCACCAGCGCGCCGGTGAATTCCGGGTGGCTGCGTACCACCAGGTTGCTGCTCTTGATCAGGGCGATGTCGACCTTCGACGGCAGCGTGCAGCCCAGCGTCGGGCACAGCTGCTCGAACCAGGGGCGATATTCGTCGCGCCGGGCCAGCTCGTCGTAGTGATACCAGAGGTACTGGCCGGCCAGCGCGGCGAGCGCCAGCAGGTTGAGCAGCAGCCAGCCGAAGATCCGGCCCCAGCGCCTGCGCGGCGCCTGCCATTCCAGCTGCAGCGGCTCGTCCTCGAGGTCGAGCAGCGCCGTGCTGCGCAACGCCGGTTCGCTGCGTGCGGGCTTGTGTCGCGCGTTCGGCTGAGCTTCGTCATCGTCATCGTCGCGCCGCGGGTCGACCAGCAGCAGCGCGGTGACCGGCAGGTCATCGCGTTCGGCGGACAGGCGGAAGTCCGGCTCGTCCTTGTCGTCGCGCGCGTCGTCCGGCTCTTCCGGCAGGTGCAGGGAAAGCGTCGGTTCGCTGCGGGCCGGCGGCAGCACGGGGTCGTGCAGCGGCGCGTGCTCGATCGCGGTGAGCGGCTCGGGCGCCGGCAGTTCGGGCGGCGGCTCCGGTGGTTCCGGTTCCGGTTCCGGCGCGGCATCGATGAGCAGCTTCTGCGCCCAGGCTTCCTCGTCGGACTCGCGCGGATCGATCGCGGACAGGCCTTCGCTCGGCTCGACGGGTTCGGCGCGCGTGCGAAAACGCTCGGAAATCAGGCGCTCCTGCAGTTCGAGCTTGGCCAGTTCCTCATCGAGATCGAGGCTGTCCAGGTCGAGGTCGTCGTGAATCCACAGGGTATCGCCCGGGTTCTTGCCCGGCGGCGGCAGCTGTGGTCGCACCGCCGGCCTGGCCGTCTCGCTGACCGGTGCGGGAGGTGCCATCGGCCGTGTTTCGCCGGCGTCCCGCAACTGCTGCGCCGCGTTGAACACCTGCATGCAGGCGCCACAACGCACCGCGCCCTGGGCGATGCCCAGCTGGCTGCGTTTGACGCGGAAACGGGTGCTGCAATGCGGGCATTGCGTGACGAAACTGTCGGTCATGCGGCTATCCGGTGGCCACTGTTCCCGCCAGTGGGCGGGTGGCGAAACGAGGCGCGCAGTCTACCGCAAGCGCCGGGCGCTGCGGCAGAGGGGCGCGAGACCTATCGACGGGTGCCGCTGATGCGCACCCAGCCGTCCTTGACGGCGGTCGGCTCCAGGTCGAAATCGGCGGCGTAGGCGGCGCGGACGTCCTCGGCCTGTTCGGCGAGGATGCCGGACAGCGCCAGGCGCCCGCCGGGCTGCACCAGCGCGATGATCTGCGGCGCGAGGGTCACCAGCGGGCCGGCGAGGATGTTGGCGACCACCACTTCGGCGGGCTCGCGCGGCAGCGCTTCGGGCAGATACAGCGGCAGACGCTCGGCGGCGATGCCGTTGCGTCCGGCGTTGTCGCGCGAGGCTTCCAGCGCCTGCGGGTCGATGTCGGTGCCCACCGCGCGGCCGGCGCCGAGCAGCAGGGCGGCGATGGCGAGGATGCCCGAGCCGCAGCCGAAGTCGAGCACGCTGCGCCCGGCGAGGTCTTCGCCATCGAGCCATTCGAGGCACAGGGCGGTGGTCGGGTGGGTGCCGGTGCCGAAGGCCAGGCCCGGATCGAGCAGCAGGTTGACGGCGTCCGGCTCCGGCGCGGCGTGCCAGCTCGGCACGATCCACAGGCGACGGCCGAAGCGCATCGGCTGGAAGTTGTCCATCCAGCTACGCTCCCAGTCCTGGTCTTCGATGCGCTCGAAGTGATACTCCGGCAGCGCACCGCCGGTGAGCAGCATCAGTCGGCCGATCAGGTCGGCCTCGTCGGTGTCCGCCTCGAACAGCGCCAGCAAGTGTGTGTGCTTCCACAGCGGCGTGGTGCCCAGGTCCGGCTCGAAGATCGGCTGGTCCTCGGCGTCCATGAAGGTCACCGAGACCGCGCCGGCTTCGAGCAGGGCGTCTTCGTAGACCTCGGCCTGCTCGGGAGTGATGGCGAGGCGGGCTTGTAACCAGGGCATGGGAGTTTCCTTCGCGGTGGCGCGGGTGGTTGGGGCAAAAACGGCCGGGAGTCAGGGGGATCGCCGGAGCGGGCGAACCACAAAAAAAGAGGGAGCGGCCTGCGCCACTCCCTCCCGGTGCTACATGATACCGCGTGCGGCTCAGTGCTTATCCATACCCAGTTTCTTTTCAAGGTAGTGGATGTTCACGCCGCCCTTGCAGAAGTCGGGGTCGCGGGTCAGGTCGCGGTGCAGCGGCACGTTGGTCTTGATCCCGTCGACGACGATTTCGTCCAGGGCGTTGCGCATGCGCGCCATCGCCTCGTCACGGTCGCCCCCGTAGGTGATCAGCTTGCCGATCAGCGAATCGTAGTTCGGCGGAACCGAGTAGCCGCTGTACAGGTGCGAATCGACGCGCACGCCGTTGCCGCCCGGGGCATGGAAGTGCTTCACCTTGCCCGGGCTGGGCATGAAGGTGGCCGGGTCTTCGGCGTTGATCCGGCACTCCAGCGCGTGGCCGCGGATGACGATGTCGTCCTGGGTCAGCGACAGCTTGTTGCCGGCGGCGATGCTGAGCATCTCCTTGACGATGTCGACCCCGGTGACCATCTCCGACACCGGATGCTCCACCTGTACGCGGGTGTTCATCTCGATGAAGTAGAAGGCGCCGTTCTCGTAGAGGAACTCGAAGGTGCCGGCGCCGCGGTAGCCGATGTCGATGCACGCCTTGACACAGCGGGCGAAGACTTCCTGGCGCGCGGTTTCGTCGATGTCCGGAGCGGGCGCTTCCTCGATGACCTTCTGGTGGCGGCGCTGCAGCGAGCAGTCGCGGTCGCCGAGGTGGATCGCGTTGCCCTGGCCGTCGGAAAGCACCTGGACTTCCACGTGGCGCGGGTTGGTCAGGAACTTCTCGAGGTAGACCATCGGGTTGCCGAAGGCCGCGCCGGCTTCGGTACGGGTCAGCTTGGCCGACTGGATCAGGTCTTCCTCGTTGTGCACCACGCGCATACCGCGACCGCCGCCGCCGCCGGCGGCCTTGATGATCACCGGGTAGCCGACTTCACGGCCTATGCGCAGCGCGGTTTCCTCGTCCTCCGGCAGCGGGCCGTCGGAACCGGGAACGGTGGGCACGCCGGCCTTCTTCATCGCGTCCTTGGCCGAGACCTTGTCGCCCATCAGGCGAATGGTGTCGGCTTTCGGGCCGATGAAGGCGAAGCCGGAGCGTTCGACCTGTTCGGCGAAGTCGGCGTTTTCCGCGAGGAAGCCGTAGCCCGGGTGAATCGCCGTGGCGCCGGTGACTTCGGCGGCCGCGATGATCGCCGGGATGTGCAGGTAGGATTTGGCTGCCGGGGCCGCGCCGATGCAGACGGTTTCGTCGGCCAGCGACAGGTGCATCAGTTCCCGATCCGCGGTGGAGTAAACCGCCACGGTCTTGATGCCCAGTTCCTTGCAGGCACGAAGGATACGCAGGGCGATCTCGCCGCGGTTGGCGATCAGGACTTTTTCCAGCGTCGCAGCTTTCAACATCGAAGACTCCTGGCGGTTCAAACGATGGTGAACAGCGGCTGGTCGTATTCCACCGGCTGACCGTTTTCCACCAGGATGGATTCGATGACGCCGCTGGTTTCGGCCTCGATGTGGTTCATCATCTTCATCGCTTCGACGATGCAGAGGATCTGGCCTTTCTTCACCGCGGTGCCGACTTCGACGAAGTTGGCCGAGGTCGGCGAGGAGGCGCGGTAGAAGGTGCCGACCATCGGCGAGCCGACCACGGTGCCGTTCAGCTTGGCGGCGGCCGGAGCGGCGTCCGTTGCCGGTGCGGCAGGCGCGGCCACGGGGGCGGCGGCCGGTGCCGGAGCGGCGGCATACATCGGTTGAGCGAAAGCTTGTTGCTTGCTGTGGCGGCTGATGCGTACCGATTCTTCACCTTCGTGAATTTCCAGTTCGTCGATGCCGGATTCTTCCAGCAGCTCGATCAGCTTCTTGACTTTGCGAATATCCATCAGAAGGGCAACTCCCAGTAAGTTCAGGGTCGTTCAAGTTGTTCTAGAGCAGCTTCCAGGGCCAGCCGGTAACCGCTGGCACCCAGGCCGCAAATCACACCCACCGCCACGTCGGAAAAGTAGGAGTGATGCCGGAAAGGTTCGCGCTTGTGCACGTTCGACAAGTGCACTTCGATGAATGGGATGCTCACCGCCAGCAATGCGTCACGTAATGCGACGCTGGTGTGCGTGAACGCGGCCGGATTGATGATGATGAAGTCCACGCCCTCGCCGCGCGCGGCGTGGATTCGTTCGATCAGCTCGTACTCGGCATTGCTCTGCAGATGCAGCAGATGGTGCCTGCCTTCGCGGGCGCGACGGACCAGGTCCTCGTCGATCTGCGGCAGCGTCAGCGCGCCGTAGATGCCCGGCTCGCGCGTACCGAGCAGGTTCAGGTTGGGGCCGTGAAGCACCAGTAGGGTGGCCATGCAATTATCCTAGTTGTGCCTGCGGATGCCCGCGGACTATGCCGAAAGCCTAGAAGTCTGTCCAGAAACCGGCAAATGGCCGCACGATGTCGGGCGTTCGCCTGCGTTTTCCCTGAATGTCGCTCAGTGCGCCGTGCGGGCCTGGGAAACGCGCGCGGCGAACGCCTCGGCGTCGATCTCGCCGACCACCCGCAGCGCGGCCGATTCCGCGCCTTTTGCGTCGAAGAACAGGATCGCCGGCGGGCCGAACAGCTGGTAGCGATCCAGCAGCGCGCGTTGCTCCGGCGTGCTGGCGGTCATGTCGAAGCGGATCAGGCGAAACCCGCCGAGCTGGGCGGTCACCGCCGGGGCGCTGAACACCTCTCGTTCGATCACCTTGCAGCTGATGCACCAGTCGGCGTACCAGTCGAGCAACAACGGCTGGCCGGCGGCTTTCGCGGCGGCCAGAGCGGCGTCCAGCTCGGCGGGGCTGCTCAGGGTCGTCCATTGGCCGGCGTCGGGTGCGGCGTTCACGCCGACCGCCAGCTGGCCGCGGCCCAGCGGGCGCAGCGGGTCGCTTTCGCCCTGCAGCGCGCCGACCCAGGCGCTCGCCGCGTAGACCAGCAGTGCCAGCCCGACGAGTTGCGCCAGGCGCTGGCGCTGGGTTTTCGGCACGAATTCGAGGGCGCCGAGCCACAGCGCCACGCCGGCGGCGAGCAGACCCCAGAGCGCCAGCGACAGCGCGCCGGGCAGCACGCGCTCGAGCATCCATACCGATACCGCCAGCAGCAGGACGCCGAAGGCATTGCGCACGCCGATCATCCAGTTGCCGGATTTCGGCAGCAGGCTGCCGCCGCCGACGGCGAACAGCACCAGCGGCGCACCCATGCCGACGCCGAGGGCGAACAGCTTCAGGCCGCCGCCCAGCGCGTCGCCACTGCTACTGATATAGAGCAGCGCGCCGGCCAGCGGCGCCGATACGCAGGGGCTGACCAACAGGCTGGAAAGCACGCCGAGCAGCGCCGCGCCCCACAGCGAGCCGCCGCGGGTGTCGTCGGCGAGGCGGTTCAGCGGTTCGCTGATCAGGCGCGGCAGGCGCAACTCGTAGACGCCGAACATGGCCAGGGCGAAGGCCGCGAAGAAGGCGGCGAACGGCACCAGCACGAAGGGCGACTGCAATCGCGCCTGCAGGTTGAGGCTGGCGCCGAACACGCCCATCAGCGCGCCGAGCACGGCGAAGCAGACGGCCATCGACAGCACGTAGGCCAGCGACAGGCTGAGGCTGCGCCAGCCGCCGATGCGCCCGCGCAGTACCACGCCGGAGAGGATCGGCAGCATCGGCAACACGCAGGGAGTGAAGGTCAGGCCGAGCCCGGCGAGGAAGAACAGCGCCAGTTCGCTCCATTTCCAGCCGCTTGCGGCGGGCGTGATCGCAGTGCTGGCGGCCGGGGCATCGCCGAAGGTGAAGCGCTGGGTTTCCGGCGGATAGCAGAGGCCCTTGTCGGCGCAGCCCTGGTAGGTCACCAGCAGGGTGAAGGAGCGCTTGTCGGGGTTGTCGACCGGCAGGTCGATGTCCAGGCCCTCGTGGTACACCTCGACGTCGCCGAAGAACTCGTCGGTCTTGTGTTCGCCGGCCGGCAGTTGCGGCTGGCCGAGGGCGATGTCCGCCGGCTCGCTGCGGAAGGCGAAGCGATGGCGGTAGAGGTAGTAGCCGGGCGCGTTGGTGAAGCGCAGCTTGATGGTGCCGGCATCGCTGCCGATCAGGTCCAGGCGGAAGGCTTCGCGCACGGGCAGGAAGTCGCTGCTGTTGTTCAGCGGGGCGCCCAGTTCGGCGCTCGGACGCTTGTCGAAAAGCCCGGCGGCGGCCGGCAGGGCGATCAGCAACAGCAGGAGAGGCAGCAGGCGGCGCATGGCGGTCTCGCGAAATCGGAAGCGCGCATGATAGCCGAGGGGGCGGGCGTGTGCAGGGGGCAGGTCAAGCGCGGTGGGGGAACTCGCGGCGCGCAAGAGTCCTGGGCGTTACACGCGAAACGCCTGAACCGCGGTGTTCAGCTGGCTGCCGAGCGTCTGCAGGCGTTCGCCCTGGTTGCGGCCGGCGCCGATGCGTTCCAGGTTGCTGCCACCCAGGTGGTGGATGCGCTCGCTGTGATTGCGGATTTCGCTGACCGCGCCGCTCTGCTGCGCGGTGGCGTCGGCGATGCGTTCGGCCATACCGGCGATACCGCGAATCGAGGCGACCACCTGATCCAGTGCGCCATCGGCAGCGGCCGCCTGCTGCGCGGTGGTTTCGGCGTGTTCCACCTGCACGCGCATGGTGTCCACCGACTGCCGCGCGGCGCGCTGGAGGTTGCCGATCAGCTGCTGGATTTCCTCGGTGGCGCCGGCGGTGCGCTGGGCCAGCGAGCGTACTTCCTCGGCGACCACCGCGAAGCCGCGGCCCAGTTCGCCGGCGCGGGCGGCCTCGATGGCGGCGTTGAGCGCCAGCAGGTTGGTCTGCTCGGCGATGCCGCGGATCACCGTGAGCACCTTGCCGATGGTGGCGGTTTCCTCGGCCAGCCGTTCGATGGCCAGCGCATTGCCCTGCACTTCGCCGACCAGCCCGTGCATGCCGGCGAGGCTGTCGAGGATCACCCGCTGGCCCAGTTCCACCGCCTCGCCGGCGGCGCGGCTGGCCCCGGCGGCCTGGCTGGCGTCGACGGCGACGCGCTGGATGGTGGACTCCAGCTCCCCGAGCGCATCGCGGATCTGCGCGGTGTCGCCTACCTGGCGCTCGGCGCCGATGTGCAGGCCGCTGCTCAGTTCGGCCAGCGCGTGGCTGCTGCCGGCGACCTGCTGGGCGTGCTCGCGGATGGTGCCGACGAGGTTCACCAGGTAGCTGCGCAGGCGGTTCAGCGACTCCTCGATGTCGCGCAACTCGCGGGTCCGGGTGCGCAGCGCGATGGGTTCGCCGAAATCGCCGCCGGCCCAGGACGAGAGTGCCTCCACCAGGCGGCCGAGTGCGCGGGTCAGGTGGCGCTGGATGCGATCGACCACCAGCGCGATGAGCAGGATCAGGCCGATCATCAGGCCCTGGATCAGGCGTACCTCGAACTGGATGCGCGCGTGTTCGCCGCGCACCACCGGTTCGAGCGCGGCGAGGGCGTTCTGCAGGGCGAGGACCTTCTCCTGGGTTTCGGCGGCCAGTTCGCCACGGCGTTGGATCAGTGCGCGGGTGCGCCCGAGTTCTGCCGGATAGCGTTGCAGCAGGCCGGTGAGTTCGCGCTTGAGTGCGATGCCGCGGTCTTCCGCTGGCGCCTGGCCGGCCTCGGCGTCCAGCCCCATCAGCGCGGCGAAGCTCGAGCCGGCGGACTCCTCCTGCGCGGCGACACCGAGCAGCGGCAGCGCGTCGATGCGTTTCGCCTGGGCGCCGAGCGCGGCGAGTTCGCGCTCGACGTCTTCGGCCAGTTCCGCGCGCGAGCTGTCGACCAGGCGCCCGCGCGCATGGCTCAGGCGCAGCAGATGGTGCGACGCCTCGAACAGCGGCTCGGCGTAATCGTGGGCGGCGTCGGCATCGCTTTGCGCGGCATAGGCCGATAGCGCCTCCAGCGCGCCGCTCATCTCGCGCTCCGCCTGCAGTAGCAGGCCCTGCGGATCGCCGGCGAGCTTGCCGGCGGCGAGCAATTCGCCGGCGGCGAACTGGCGCAGTTCGTCGAGGCTGGGGCGCAGGCGCTCGGCGAAATCCTCGGGCAGCGCCCCCAGCGCGACGCTCAGGTCTTCCAGCGCGCCGCTGGCGTCGGCGTGGTGCAGCGCATCGCCGCTGGCGAGGTAGCGCTGCACGTTGTCGGCCACCCGCTCGCGAAACTCCCGGGACAGCGCCTGATAGCGTTCCATCAACTGATAGGGCCGTTCCAGCGCGCGCTGTGACCACCACAGCGTGGCGCCCAGCGCGAGGCAGGCGGTGATCAGCAGCAGGGTATTGATGGTGGTGAGCAGCTTCAGGCGCATCCGGACCTCGACACACGACGTGAGGGGAGCCCGAAGGTTATTGCGGTTCGGTTTCAGCCTGATGACAGCCGGGGCGCGCGGCCCCGGCACTCATTCCTGGAAGACCGCCGCGCGGTTGCGTCCGCCGTTCTTGGCGATGTAGAGCGCCTGGTCGGCCTGGCTGGAGAGGCGTTTGATTTCCATGTCCGGGCTGAGCTCGGCGATGCCGCAGCTGAAGGTGCAGGAAAGGTCTTGCGGTTGCGCCGGGTAGCGGATTTCGGCGAAACGCTGGCGGATGTCGTCGAGCACCTTGAAGGCGGCCTCGGCGTTGGTGTCCGGCAGGACCACGGCGAACTCTTCGCCGCCGTAGCGGCCGATGTGGTCGGTCTTGCGCAGGCGCTGCTTGAGGAACAGCGCGAGGCTCTTGATCACGCGGTCGCCCATGGGGTGGCCGTAGGTGTCGTTGACCTTCTTGAAATGGTCGATGTCGAGCATCGCGAAGGTTAGCGGCTTGCCGTCGCGGCGGGCGCGGGCACGGGCGTCTTCGAGCAGTTGCAGCGTGTGCGTGTGGTTGTACAGGCCAGTCAGGCTGTCGCGGACCATGCGTGCCTTGAGGCTGCGCGCGCGGGTAGCGCGGGTGCGCACCGTGGCGATCAGGTGGCGCGGCTTGATCGGTTTGGTGAGGAAGTCGTCGCCGCCTTCGCTCATGGCGTCGAGCTGCTTGTCGAGATCGTCCTCGGCGGACAGGTAGATGATCGGCACGCTGACGTAGCGTTCGTGCTGGCGGATCACCTTGGCCAGCTCGGTGCCGGTGCAGTCGGGCATGTACATGTCGAGGATGATCAGGTCGGGCTGGAACTCGGCCAGTTCGGCCATCGCCTTGATCGGCTCGGTGAGGGTGCGGGTAACGATGCCGGCGCTGTTGAGCACGCGTTCGGTGTGCGTCGCCTGGGCGCGCGAGTCGTCCACCACCAGCACCCTGTAGGGTTCGTAGTGCGCGGTGCGGGTGAGGATCTCGATCTTTTCCAGCAGGCTGGAGGCGTCGATGGCACCGGTAAAGAACTCCTGACCGCCGGCACGCACCGCGGCGAGGCGCGTCGGGGCGTCGGTTTCGTCGTGGCTGAAGAACAGCACGGGGATTTTCTGCTCGAGTCCCTGCTGCGATTCCTCGGCGAGGGCGAGGCCGGCGGCGCGTCCGCCGAAGTCCACTTCCATGACGATAGCGGCCGGGTGGCGTTCGCTCATCGCCGCGCGGAACTCGGCGGCGCTGTGCAGCGCCTGCGCCGCGAGGCCGAAGAATTCGAGCTGCTGGGCCAGGCGTTCGCTACGTTCCTGGTCCTGCAATCCCAGATAGACCGGCTTGCGCAGCGGCGGAAGAAAGGACTCGGCAAGGTCGCCATGGCGCAGGCCGGTGCGCGAGAGACGCTGCATGAGCTGGTGGATTTCGCTGATCAGCGGACTGTTCAGGCGGCCGCGGTTGGCTTCGACGCTTTCCAGGCTGGTGGCGATGCGCCGCGCCAGCTGGGCGTGTTCCTCCTGCTCGAAGCGTTCGGCGTAGCGCAGCAGGCGCGTATTGGCGTCCACCAGTTCGCTCATGTCGCCGGCGTTCCACTCGCTCGCCTGCAGGCGTTGCCAGACCTCCAGCACCTGGCGAGCCTGATGGATCACGCGTTGGGCAAAGTGGTTCTTCAGTCGGTCGCGGTTGGGATCTTCGTATTCGCTCATGGCCCACATCTTGAGGGTTTTAGCGCTGACGTATCCGTTCAGCGTGATGGCTCGATGCTACCACTCTCTGCATTCCGCTTACATCACCGCCGATCCTCTGGCGCCACATTTTTACGTCGAACGGCTATCTGCCGACCGCTCTGGTTCAAGGCGTCGCCGGCGATGCGTCGACGATGCCTTATAGTGAGTCCGTGATTCGCAACCCTGGAGACAGGCTGCGGTCGAAGACATGCATTCGAACAGCAAGGAATACGCCATGTTGGATTGGAAGACACGCACCGGCGATAGCGCGCCACGCGAAGAGACCCTCGGCAAGCGCTCGGCGCCGGGTGGGCTGCTGGTACGCGGCCTGGGAGCATTGCTGGTCATCTACCTGCTGGTGGCCCTGGTGGTCGGCTGGTACTGGAGCCGGGAGCCTGACTTGTTCCCCGTGCAGCAGCACGCCCAGTCGGCGGCGCAGAGTGCCCAGCGACAGATGGTGATCGGCTACACCACGGTGGAAACCCTGAAGCAGGTGGCCAGCACGCTGCTCGATAAGCCGGGTGGCTACCTCTCCAACGACAAGCTGCCGCCCGGCCTCTGGCTGGACAACATGCCCAGCTGGGAATACGGCGTGCTGGTGCAGGTCCGCGACCTGTCACGGGCGCTGCGCAAGGATTTCGCCCGTTCGCAGTCGCAATCCACCGAGGACGGCGACCTGGCGAAGGCCGAGCCGCGCTTCAACTTCGACAACCGGAGCTGGGCGCTGCCGGCCTCCGAGAGCGAGTACCGCGAGGGCATCAAGTCGCTGGATCGCTACCTGGCCCGGTTGTCCGACCCGAGTCAGGGCAATGCGCAGTTCTATACCCGCGCCGACAACCTGAATAACTGGATGGGCGACGTCGCCACGCGGCTCGGCTCGCTGTCGCAGCGGTTGTCCGCCAGCGTCGGGCGGGTACGCCTGAACGCCGATGTGAATCCCGCCGAAGTGCGTCCGGGCGAGGTGCCGAAGGTCAGCGAGGACACCGTAGAGACGCCCTGGCTGCAGATCGACAATGTGTTCTACGAGGCGCGTGGCCAGGCCTGGGCGCTGTCGCACCTGCTGCGTGCCATCGAGGTGGATTTCGCCGACGTGCTGGCGAAGAAGAACGCCACCATCAGCGTGCGGCAGGTCATCCGCGAGCTGGAAGCCGCGCAGGAGCCGCTGTGGAGCCCGATGGTGCTGAACGGCAGCGGCTACGGGATTCTCGCCAACCATTCGCTGGTGATGGCCAACTACATCTCGCGCGCCAACGCCGCGGTGATCGATCTGCGCAACCTGCTGGAGCAGGGCTGATCGATGTCGCTCAGCGCGGAGCAGGCGCATCGCGCGGCCTCGGATGCCGAGCAGGTGGCCTGGGTCGACGAATCGGACCGCCTGCTCGGTAGCCTGACCCGCGCCGAGCTGCGCGCCCGCGGGCTGATCGGTCGGGCCTGCTTCGTGCTGCTGTTCAACACAGCCGGCGACCTCTGCGTGCACCGCCGCAGCCTGAGCAAGGCGCTGTATCCGGGCTACTGGGATGTCGCCGCGGGCGGCATGCTGGCGGCCGACGAGGATTACGCCGAGGGCGCCGCGCGCGAGCTGGAGGAAGAACTGGGCGTGGCTGGCGTGGCGTTGCGCGATCACGGACGGTTCTTCTTCGATCACCCCGACAACCGCATCTGGGCGGCGGTGTTTTCCGCCGTGTGGGACGGCGCGCTGCGCCTGCAGCCGGAGGAAGTGATCGAGGCGCGCTTCATCAGTCAGCAGCGGGTGTTCGTCGAACTGCGCGAAAAACCCTACTGTCCGGACTCGCTGGAAGCCTTCGAACTGTGCCGCGGCCGGTGAATCCGGCTGCAATTTCCTATTAGCATTTGCGCCCATTGCTGCTAAATTGCGCGGCCTTTCCCGCCCGCGCGCCGCGTGGGTCTGCGCTGCCCCTGCCTGAGTGGGGCCTCGCGGTTGCCCGCACGCGTCTTTCGCCGGCAGCCTGTCGCTATCCTGACCCCTACGAGGAACAGCCGGTGGTCAAGAAAGCTTCGTCATTGGCCGCCCTCGGCGGCCTGGTGTACTCCACCGACAGCGGCCGGCACTGCCCGGATTGCAGCCAGCCCGTGGAGGCCTGCATCTGCAAGCAAAGCGTCGTTCCCGCCGGAGACGGCATCGCCCGCGTGCGCCGCGAAACCAAGGGCCGCGGCGGCAAGACGGTGACCACCATCGCCGGGGTGCCGCTGGCCGATGAGCCGCTCAAGGAACTGGCCAGTGCGCTGAAGAAACGCTGCGGCTGCGGCGGCGGGTTGAAGGACGGGGTGATCGAGATCCAGGGCGATCACGTCCAACTGCTCATCGACGAGCTGATCAAGCGCGGCTTCAAGGCTAAGAAGTCCGGCGGCTGAGCCGCCCTCCATCCTGCCGGCAGTGCGCCGGGACGAATAACTAAACTTCGGTAGTCGGCCGCCGGTCGATACCTGATCGTTTGTAACTATCCATGCATAACCTGTCCCCGAGCAAAGCGGGCAGGCCCAGCCCATTTCCGAGGGGGAACAATGGCCGCACGACGTACGCGCAAGGACGATGGCAGCAGCTGGACGGTGGCGGACAGCCGCAGTGTCTACGGTATTCGCCATTGGGGCGCCGGTTACTTCTCCGTCGGTGACGGCGGCGAGGTGGAAGTGCGCCCGCGCGGCGGTCGCGACGATGCGCCCATCGACATGCAGGCGCTGGTCGAGCAGCTGCGCGAGTCGGGGCTGTCGCTGCCGTTGCTGGTGCGCTTCCCGGACATCCTGCAGGACCGCGTGCGCAAGCTCACCGGCGCCTTCGACGCGAACATCGAGCGCCTGGAGTACAACGCGCATTACACCGCGCTGTACCCGATCAAGGTCAACCAGCAGGAAGCGGTGGTGGAGAACATCATCGCCACGCGCGATGTGTCCATCGGCCTGGAAGCCGGCTCCAAGCCCGAGCTGATGGCCGTGCTGGCGCTGGCGCCCAAGGGCGGCACCATCGTCTGCAACGGCTACAAGGACCGCGAGTTCATTCGCCTGGCGCTGATGGGGCAGAAGCTCGGCCACAACGTGTTCATCGTCATCGAGAAGGAATCCGAGGTCCAGCTGGTGATCGAGGAGGCCGCCGAGCTGAAGCTGCTGCCGCAGGTTGGCCTGCGCGTGCGGCTGTCCTCGCTGGCGTCGTCCAAGTGGGCGGACACCGGCGGCGAGAAGTCCAAGTTCGGCCTTTCCGCGGCGCAGCTGCTGTCGGTCGTCGAGCGCTTCAAGCAGGCCGGGCTGGACCAGGGCGTGCGCCTGCTGCACTTCCACATGGGGTCGCAGATCGCCAACCTGGCGGACTACCGCAAGGGCTTCCGCGAGGCCATCCGCTACTACGGCGAGCTACGCGCGCTGGGCCTGCCGGTGGACCACATCGACGTTGGCGGCGGCCTGGGCGTGGACTACGACGGTACCCATTCGCGCAACGCCAGCTCGATCAACTACGACATCGACGACTACGCCGCCAGCGTGGTCGGCATGCTCAAGGAATTCTGCGACCGCCAGGAAATCCCCCACCCGCACATCTTCTCCGAGAGCGGCCGGGCGATGACCGCGCACCACGCGGTGCTGGTGGTGCAGGTGACCGACGTCGAGCAGCACAACGACGACATCCCGGAGATCGACCCCGAGCAGGAGCAGCCCGAAGCGGTGCAGGACCTGCTCGATCTGCTCGGCCCGACCGATCCGGAGATGGTCGCCGAGACCTACTGGCGGGCCACCCACTACATCGGCGAAGTCTCCGCGCAGTACTCGGTGGGCAAGCTCAACCTGGCGCAGAAGGCCCTCGCCGAGCAGAGCTACTACGCCATCTGCCGGCGCCTGTACAACCAGCTCAAGGCGCGCCAGCGCTCGCACCGGCAGGTGCTGGACGACCTCAACGACAAGCTCGCCGACAAGTACATCTGCAACTTCTCGGTGTTCCAGAGCCTGCCGGACACCTGGGCGATCGGGCAGATCCTGCCGATCATGCCGTTGCAGCGGCTGAGCGAGGAGCCGCTGCGCCGCGCGGTGCTGCAGGACCTGACCTGCGACTCCGACGGCAAGATCAAGCAGTACATCGACGAGCAGAGCATCGAGACCAGCCTGCCGGTGCACGAAGTGCGCGAGGGCGAGGATTACCTGCTCGGCGTGTTCCTGGTCGGCGCTTACCAGGAAATCCTCGGCGACATGCACAACCTGTTCGGCGACACCGATTCGGTGAACGTCTACCAGGACGCCGACGGCAGCGTGCGCCATGGCGGCATCGAGACCCACGACACCATCGAGGACATGCTGCGCTACGTGCACCTGTCGCCCGAGGGCCTGATGAACTACTACCGCGACAAGGTCGCCGGCGCGCGCCTCAGCGCACGTGAGCGCACCCAATACCTGGACGCCCTGCGCCTGGGCCTGACGCGCTCCTCGTACCTGTCGAGCTGATCGCCCGGTGTGCCCAAAAGCCCGCTTTCGAGCGGGCTTTTTCGTTTCGGCAGGCAATCCTCGCCGGGCGCGATGCCGCTCTACGACAGGGCGGGTGGCGGCATCGCCGCCTTCATCCGCGCCACCACGTCGCGTGCCTGTTCAGCGCTGGCGAGGTTGGTGAAGCCCATCAGCAGGCCCGGCGGATGGCGCTCCTGCAGCGTCCAGTTGGACAGTGCATGGACGCCGATGCCGCAGGCGTTGATCCGTTCGGCGAGCGCCCGGTCGTCCTCGCCGGCATCCAGCTGGGCGAGCAACTGGATGCCGCCCGCCTGCAGGTCGATGCGCAGGCGATCGCCGAAGGCGGCGTGCAGCGCTTCGCTCAGGTAGCCGCGGCGCAGCGCGTACAGGTTGCGCATCTTGCGCAGGTGGCGGGCGAAATGGCCCTGGGTGAGGAAGTCGGCCACGGTCGCCTGCGACAGCGACGGGCAATGCTGCTGGAAAACCTCGGCGCTGCGCACGAAGCGGGCGACCTGGCTTTCCGGCACCACCAGGTAGGCCAGGCGCAGGCCGGGAAACAGCACCTTGCTGAAGGTGCCGGCATAGAGCACGCGGCCCTGGCGGTCGAGGCTCTTGAGCGCCGGCAGCGGGCGACCCTGATAGCGGTATTCGCTGTCGTAGTCGTCCTCGATGACCCAGGCGCCGGCGGCGTTCGCCCAGTCCAGCAGCGCGAGCCGTCGCGGCAGCGACAGGGAGACCCCGAGCGGGCTCTGGTGCGACGGGGTGACCACGGCGAAGCGCGCGTTCGCCGCGCGGTGCAGGCCGACATCCACGCACAGGCCTTCGCCATCCACCGGCAACGGCACCAGCCGCGCGCCCGCGCCCTCGAGCAGCAGCCGCGCGTGCGGGTAGCCGGGGTCCTCGAACCAGCAGGCGTCGCCGGGTTGCAGCAGCGTGCGGCAGATCAGGTCCAGCGAGCCGCGGTGGCCGGCGGTGATGAATACCTGCTGCGCGCTGCAGGCGATGCCGCGAGACACGCCGAGGTAGGCGGCGATCGCTTCGCGCAGGCCCGCGTCGCCACGGGCATTCGGGTAGGCCAGGTCGTTGCCGGACTGGCTGCGCAGGCGCCGCGCGGCCAGGCGCGTCCACAGTGCGCGGGGGAAGGCGTCGAGCGCCGGCAGGCCGAGTTGCAGCGGGCGTTCGGCGCTTCCCGCGTCGGCGTGGAAACTGCTCTGCGGCACGACCTCCGGGGCGACCGCGGAATAGGCGTGGGTCGCCAGTTGCGGCGAAACCACGGTGCCGGCGGGGCCCCGCGGCATCAGGTAGCCCTCGCTGACCAGCAACTGGTAGGCGGCCTCCACGGTACCTCGCGCCAGGTTCAGCTCGCTGGCGAGCGCCCGTACCGCCGGCACGCGGTCGCCCGGGCGCAACTGGCCCTGGGCGATGGCCCGGCGAAAGCGTGCGTAGAGCTGCAGGTAGATCGGCGTGCCCTCGGCACGGTCCGGTCGCAGGTCGGGAAGGTCGTTGCGCATGTCCTGGTCATTCCATCGATTCTTGGCTCTGTCGACTATGGCATGTCGCGCCTAGAGTTGCAGGCAGTGAATGTCCAGGCCGATAGCGAAGCTTGCCGTGAAACTCATGCATGTGGATTGCAGTGCCAGCCGCGAGACGTCGAATTCGCGGGCGTTGGCGAAGTATTTCGTCGACCTGTTGCGCGGGCGGCTCGATGGCCTGCAGGTCGATTACCTCGACCTCGCGCTGCAGGCGCCGCCGCACTTCGGCGCCGAGCCGGCGATGAACGCCATCCTGGCCGACTCGGCTGCGCTGTGCCGTCGCCTGCGGGAGGCGGACGCGTTGCTGTTCGCCATGCCGATCTGCAACGGGAGCATGCCGTCGAACCTCAAGGCGTTCATCGACGCCATCGTCCGCGCCGGGGTGACCTGCGTGTCGGATGAACAGGGCAGCCCGGCCCGCCGGAGAGTGTTGTTCCTGACCACCCACAGCGCCGATCCCGGCGCCGGCGACGCCCACAGGGATACGCTGAGCCTGGCGCTGCGCGCGGCGTTCGGCGTTGCGTCGGCACAGTTTGTCGATACCCAGCCGCTGCCGTTCGCCGACCCCGCGGCGCACGCCGCCGGCCTGGCGCGTGCACGCTGGCAGCTGGAACGGATCGCCGCGCAATGGGCCGCCAGGTTTCCCCACGAAGAAGGACTGTCGGCATGAGTAGCCTGCGCCTGCCCTATTACGACCTCTCGCCGGACGCCTATCAGGGCTTCCTCGCCGCCAAGAAGGCCCTCGATCGCAGCCCGCTGGGCAAGCGCCTGATCGAGCTGGTCAACCTGCGCGTCTCGCAGCTCAACGGCTGCTCGTTCTGCACCGAGATGCACGCCAGGGCCCTGCGCGCCGGCGGCACCGAGGATGCCAAGCTGGACGCCCTGGCCGGTTGGCGCGTCAGCGGCCGCTTCGACGCCCGCGAGCGGGCGGCACTGGACTGGGCGGAGTCGCTGACCGAGGTGGCGCGCAGCGGCGCACCCGAAGAGGTCTTCGACGCCCTGAAGGCACACTTCAACGATGTCGAAATCGCCGACCTGAGCTTCGCCGTGGCCCTGATGAACGCCTTCAACCGATTGGGCGTCGGCATGCGCCAGTGAAGCGCGCCGCCCGCGGACGCAATCGCTAGCCGCTGTAGCCGAAGCCGCGCGCCATCAGCGTGGCCAGCAGCGGCATCGCCATCAGCAGGGCCAGTTCGGCGCGGATCACGCCGATCGTCAGGCGCGCGCGGGCGGCGCTGGTCTGCGGTTCGCGCCCGGCCTTGAGGGCATTGCGCCACTCGAAGAAGGTCAGCGTGGGGATGATCGAAAGCAGCCCGACCAGCACGAACAGGCCGACCTTGGCGTGGAATACGCCGTTGTGCAGGTAGTAGCTCCAGCCCTTGCCGAACCAGATCACCCGCGCCAGGCCGGTGAGCAGCACCACGCCGGCGGTGATGCCGAAGGAGATGTCGATGCGTATCAGGCTGCGCGCCCGTGCACTGTCCATCGGCAGCTTGAAGAGGACGTGCTCCAGGCTGAGCAGCGAGAACAGCACGAAGATCGACAGGTAATGCAGGTAGGCGGCGATGGCCTGGCTCATGGCTGAAAGCCTTCGAGGCGAGGGGACGGCGAGGTGTTCGTCATGCTCATGCGGGTCCTTCCTGAGGGATGTCTGCCGGTCGCGGGGGTGTCGTCGTCATTGTGCCTCTTCCATTCGGTGGCGCCCATGCCCGGCCATGGTGTTCCGCCGGCTAGGCCGCCGCCCGGGCGAACCAGGCGCCCGCGCGGTTCAGACGGCGGGCGTAGAGGCCCAGGCTGATCCCGCGGATGAGCATGAAGCCCAGGAAGGTCAGCCACAGGCCGTGGTTCGCGTAGCCCTGCAACAGCAGCCCGAGCGGCAGGCTGATGGCGAAGGCGATGAGCATGGCGTCGCGCATCTCCCGCGCGCGGGTGGCGCCGATGAACAGGCCGTCGAGCAGGTAGCTCCAGGCCGCCACCAGTGGCAGCACGGCCAGGTAGGGCAGGTACTGCAGGGCGACCTCGCGCACCTCCGGGATATCCGTCTGCAGGCCGACGAACAGCCTGCCGCCGAGCAGGAAGAACAGCGCGAAGAGCAGGCTGGCGAGCAGCGACCAGCCGCCGGCGACCACCAGCGAGCGTTGCAGCGCCGGGCGATCGGCGCGGCCGATGGCGTGCCCGCACAGTGCCTCCAGCGCGTGTGCCAGGCCGTCCAACGCGTAGGCGGTGAGCAGCAGCCCGTTGAGCAGCAGAGCGTTCGCCGCCACGGTGGCGTCGCCCAGGCGCGCGCCCTGCACGGTGACCAGGAAGAACACCGCCTGCAGCGCCAGCGAGCGGATGAAGATGTCGCGATTGACCGCCAGCAGCGGTCGCCAATTGGCCCAGCGGCGCAGCGCCGGCCAGTCGAGCGTTCCGGGATGGGCGCGCAGCGCGCCGCGCGTCAGTGCCAGGCCGAGCAGCGCGCCGCACCATTCGGCAAGCACCGCCGCCCGCGCCGCGCCGACCACGCCCCAATCCAGGCCGAGGACGAACCACAGCGACAGCGCCGCATTGCTCAGGTTGGTCAGCAGCAGGATCGCCAGCGGCGCGCGGGCGTTCTGCGTGCCGAGGAACCAGCCGACCAGCGCGTAGTTGGCCAGCGCCGCTGGCAGCCCGAGCAGGCGCGTGTGGAGGAAAGCGCGGGTCTGGCCGTCGAGCTCGGCGGAAGGGTTCATCAGCTCCAGCGCGGCATCGCCGAACGGAATCGCTAGCGCGCCGAGCAGCGCCGCCAGCAGTAGGCCGAGCAGCAGCCCCTGCAATAGCACCTGGCGCAGGCCGCCGCCATCGCCCCGCCCGGAGGCCTGCGCGGCGAAACCGGTGGTGCCCATGCGCAGGAAACCGAGCACCCCGACGATCAGCAGGTACAGCGCGCTGCCCACCGCCGCGGCGCCGAGTTGATGCGCGTGCGGCAGGTGGCCGACCACGGCGCTGTCGACCAGCGCCACCAGCGGCACGGACAGGTTGGAAAGGATCATCGGCGCTGCCAGTGCCCACACCCGCCGGTGGGTGGGCATGTCGCGCCAGGCCTGTTTCACGCTCATGCGAAGGCTCCTGATGGGCCGCGCAGTATACCGAGGCCGCGCCCTTGATAGCCCTCGCGCTGCCGGCAGACGAAGCCCGGAGGCGTTCGCCTGCCGCATGCTGTGACGGGGTCTAACAATTCCTGCCTATTCTGGTCTCTATCCATTGCTTCGCGCGGCTATACACGTAACCTGCGCCGACCTGCCTGCCCCCTGGAGACTGTGATGCAGAAGAAAGGACTCTTCCTGGCCTTTGCCCTGATGCTGTTGAGCGCCTGCGATTCGTCAGCGCCGGAGAAGGCCGCCAGCGCGCCACCGGCGGCCGCCCCGGCGCAGCAGCCCGCCGCCGCGCCGCAGGATCGTGCGGCCCTGGCGCAGCGCTATGCCGGGCGCGAGCTGAGTGTCGCCGATGTCTCGGAAATCCAGGTCGAGGGCGCTTCCGCACTGTCGGTGAGCTTCAGCGTGCCGCTGGACCCCGATCAGGCCTTCGCCGACAAACTGCATCTGGTCGACAGCAAGGACGGCAAGGTCGACGGCGCCTGGGAGCTGTCGGACAACCTCATGGAGCTGCGTATGCGCCACCTCGAGCCGCAGCGCAAGCTGGTGCTGACGGTGGATGCCGGCCTGCGCGGGCTGGGCGGCTCCAGCCTCGCCGCCGAGTACGTCGCGCGCCTGGAAACCCGTGACCTGCAGCCCAGCGTCGGCTTCGCCAGCGCCGGTTCGCTGCTGCCGACGCGGCTGGTGGAGGGCCTGCCGGTGATCGCGCTGAACGTCGACAAGGTCAACGTCGAGTTCTTCCGCATCAAGCCGGACAGCCTGCCGGCGTTCCTCGAACGCTGGGGCCGCCGTTCCGCGCTGGGCAGTTGGGAGGCCAGCGAACTGCTGCCGATGGCCGACCTGGTCTACGGCGGGCGCTTCGATCTGAATCCGGCGCGCAACACCCGCGAGAACCTGCTGCTGCCGATCGCCGGGCTCGAGCCGTTCAAGCAGCCCGGCGTCTACCTGGCGGTGATGCGCCAGGCCGGCGAGTACAGCTACACGCAGCCGGCCACGCTGTTCACCCTGAGCGACATCGGCCTCTCCGCGCACCGCTACGCCAACCGTCTGGACGTGTTCACCCAGGCGCTGGACGGCGGCAAGGCGCTGGACGGCATCACCCTGGAACTGCTCGACGACAAGGGCAAGCTGCTGGCCAGCGGCAAGACCGCGAAAGGCGGCCACGCCGAGCTGCCGCTCGCGGACAAGGCGCAGGTGCTGATCGCCCGCGACGGCGCGCAGACCAGCCTGCTGCGCCTCGGCGCCCCGGCGCTGGACCTGGCCGAGTTCGACATCGCCGGCCCCGCCGCGCACCCGCTGCAATTCTTCGTCTTCGGCCCGCGCGACCTCTACCGCCCCGGCGAGACGGTCCTGCTCAACGCCTTGCTGCGCGACGCCGATGGCAAGCCGGTGGCGGCGCAACCGGTGAACGTCGAGGTACGCAAGCCGGATCAGCAACTCAGCCGCAAGTTCGTCTGGGCGCCGGGCGAGAGCGGTTTCTACCAGTACCCGCTGGCGCTGGCCGCCGATGCACCGACCGGGCGCTGGCAGTTGCTGCTCGACCTGGGCGACGGCAAGCCGCAGCTCTATGAATTTCTCGTCGAGGATTTCCTCCCCGAACGCCTGGCGCTGCACCTGCAAGGCAGCGACACGCCGCTGGCGCCGGGCGATACGGCGCAGTTCGAGGTCGAGGGTCGCTACCTTTACGGCGCACCGGCGTCCGGCAACAAGCTGGGCGGGCAACTTTATGTCCGGCCGCTGCGCGAAGCCGTGCCGGCGTTGCCCGGCTACCAGTTCGGCTCGGTCACCGAGGAAGAACTGAGCCAGGACCTGGACCTCGACGAAACCGCCCTGGATGCCGAGGGCAAGGCGACGCTGAGCCTCGACAGCCGCTGGGCCGAGGCGCGCTCGCCGTTGCAGCTGACGTTGCAGGCCAGCCTGCAGGAGTCCGGTGGGCGGCCGATCACCCGTCGCCTGGAGCAGCCGGTGTGGCCGGCCGAGCGCCTGCCGGGGCTGCGCGGGCTGTTCGACGGCGAGGAAGTGGACAGCGACAGCCAGGCCGAATTCGAGGTGCTGGTGGCCGACCCGAGCGGGCACAAGCTGGCCGCCGACGACCTCAAGGTGCGCCTGGTGCGCGAGCGCCGCGACTACTACTGGAACTTCTCCGCCGACGACGGCTGGAGTTATCACTACAACGAGAAGTACCTGAACCTCGCCGAGGAGAGCGTTTCGGTGGCCGCCGACGGCACCGCGAAAATCGCCTTCCCGGTGGAGTGGGGCCCGTATCGCGTCGAGGTTGAAGACCCGCAGACCGGGATGGTCAGCAGCCTGCGCTTCTGGGCCGGCTACCGCTGGCAGGACAACGCCGAGGGCGGCGCGGTACGCCCGGACCAGGTCAAGCTGGCGCTGGACAAGCCGGCCTATGCCGAAGGCGACACGGCGAAGGTCAGCGTGACGCCGCCGGCCGCCGGCAGCGGTTACCTGCTGGTGGAGTCCGCCGACGGCCCGCTTTGGTGGCAGGAAATCCAAGTGCCGGCCGAAGGCAAGACCTTCGAGGTGCCGATCGCCAAAGAGTGGGCGCGGCATGACCTGTACGTCAGCGCGCTGGTGATTCGCCCGGGCGAGCGGAAGAGCAACGCCACGCCGAAACGCGCCGTCGGCCTGCTGCACCTGCCGCTGGAGCGCGCCCCGCGCAAACTGGCGCTGAGCCTGACGGCGCCGGACAAGATGCGCCCCAACCAGCCGCTGAAGGTCCGCGTGCAGGCGCACGACGCCGACGGCAGCGCGCCGCGGCAGGTGCGCGTGCTGCTCGCCGCGGTGGACGTCGGCATCCTCAACATCACCGATTATCAGACCCCCGATCCCTTCGTCGCGATGTTCGGTCGCAAGGCCTACGGTGCCGACCAGCTGGACGTCTACGGGCAACTGATCGAGGGCGGCGGACGCCTGGCCAGCCTGGCTTTCGGTGGTGACGCCGCAGCCTTGAGCAAGGGTGGCAAGCCGCCGCAGACCAGCGTCAACATCGTCGCCCTGCAGAGCCAGCCGGTGACCCTGGATGACCAGGGCGAGGGCGAGATCAGCCTCGATATTCCCGATTTCAACGGCGAGCTGCGGCTGATGGCGCAGGCCTGGACCGACCAGCGCTTCGGCATGGCCGAGGCGAAGACGGTGGTCGCCGCGCCGCTGGTGGCCGAGCTGTCGGCGCCGCGCTTCCTTGCCGGCGGCGACGAAACCCGCCTGGCGCTGGACCTCAGCAACCTCTCGGGCAAGGTGCAGACGCTGCAAGTGAAGCTGCGCAGCGAAGGCCAGCTGGCGCTGGAGGGCGGCGAGTCGACGCTGCAGGTGAAACTGGACGAAGGCCAGCGCAGCACGCTGCGCATCCCGGTGCGCGCGCTCGGCGGCTACGGCCAGGGCAGCGTCACGGTCACCGTGGACGGGATCGATCTGCCCGGCGAGAACCTGCCACCGCTGAGCCGAAGCTGGACCCTCGGCGTGCGCCCGGCCTGGCCGGCGCAGACCGTCCGCTTCCAGACGCTGCTCAAGGGCGAAGGCTGGCAACTGCCGGCGGGCACCCTGGCGCAGTTCGATCCGGCCGGGCGCGAGGCGCTGCTCAGCGTGTCGAGCCGGCCGCCGCTCAACCTCGCCGAGCAGATCCGCGAGCTGCACGCCTATCCCTACGGCTGCCTGGAGCAGACCACCAGCGGCCTGTATCCCTCGCTGTATGCCGACGCCGGCACGCTGTCGCGCCTGGGGATCGTCGGCGAGCCGGACGCGGTGCGTCGCCGCGCCATCGAACTGGGCATCGAACGCCTGCTCGGCATGCAGCGACACAACGGCAGCTTCGGCCTGTGGGGCGCGGACAGCGAGGAGGAGTACTGGCTGACCGCCTACGTCACCGACTTCCTCCTGCGCGCCCGCGACCAGGGCTTCGGCGTGCCGCCGGATGCGCTGACCAAGGCCACCCAGCGGCTGCTGCGCTACCTGCAGGAGCGCACGCTTATCGAGACCGGCTACAGCGACAACCTGGACGCCAGCCGTTTCGCCGTTCAGGCCTACGCCGGCTACGTTCTCGCACGCAGCCAGCAGGCGCCGCTGGGCGCCCTGCGCGCACTGTTCGACCGACGTGACGAGGCGCGCTCCGGACTGCCGCTGGTGCAACTGTCCATCGCCCTCAGGCAGATGGGCGATGCGCCGCGCGCCGAGCAGGCGCTGCAGGCCGGGCTGAGCATCGGTCGCGACCGCGACGCCTGGCTCTCCGACTACGGCAGCCCGCTGCGCGACCAGGCGCTGATCTATGCGCTGCTGGAGGAGAAGGACCTGGTTCCGGCGCAGCGCGACGAGCGCCTGTTCGCCGTGGCCGAGGAGCTGCGCGCCACGCGCTGGCTGTCGACCCAGGAGCGCAACGCGCTGTTCCTGGCTGGCCGGGGCGTGCTCGGCAAGCCGGAGCCGGACTGGAGCGCGCAGTTGCAGGTGGCCGACCAGAGCCACGCGCTCAGTGCCGCGCAGCCGGGGTTGAAACTGGACGGCGAGGCACTGGCCGAGCCGCTGAGCCTGACCGGCACCGACGGCGTCACGCTGTATCAGCAGTTGAGCGTCTCGGGCTATCCGGCCAGCGAGCCGACGCCGAGCAGCGAGAACCTCAGCATCGAGCGCGATTTCTACGACACCCGTGGCCGGGCGCTGGACCTGGCCGACCTGCGCAGCGGCGATCTGGTGCTGGTGCACCTCTCGATCCGTGCCAAGGAGCGGGTACCCGACGCGCTGGTGGTCGACCTGCTGCCGGCCGGCCTGGAGCTGGAAAACCAGAACCTGGCGCAAAGCTCGGCCAGCCTGGAAGACGCGGGCGGGGCGTTGAAGGAATGGCAGCAGGACATGCAGAACGGCACGATCCGTCACCAGGAATTCCGCGACGACCGCTACGTCGCGGCGCTGGACGTGAACAGCTACGGGCCGACGCACCTGCTCTACCTGGCCCGCGCGGTCACCCCCGGCACCTATCGCGTGCCGCCGCCGCAGGTCGAATCGATGTACCGCCCGAGTTGGCGTGCGCAGGGGGCGACGCCGTCGAGCCTGGTGGTGAAGGAACGCTGATCGGAAGGCCTCGGGCCAGCCCGCGCTGGCCCGAGGCGTGGTGCGATCCCGCGGGGCGCCGGCTTACTCGTCCGCCGAGAACTCGTAGTCCATCGACTGGCTCGGGCCCTGCAGGTAGTAGCCCTGGATGTAGTTGACCCCGGCCTGCCATAGCGTCGCCAGCACGCTGGCGGTTTCGACGAAGGGCACGATGGTCAGCTTGGCCTGGGAGTGCAGGCTGGCGAGCAGGGTCTTCAGCGCTTCCTGGTTTTCCGCCTTGCTCAGGTCCTGGGCGTAGGAGCCGTCCACCTTCACGAAATCGACGTTCAGGTGCTTAAGCGTGTTGAACGGGTTCACCGCGCAGCCGAACTGGCTCAGCGCGACCCGGCAATGCAGTTCGGCGAGCCCCTGGGTGAGCGCCTTGGCCTGCTTGAGGTAGTTGATCGCATCCGGCTCGGCGATCTGGAACACCAGGGTGTCGGCCGGCAGGCGCGCGGCCTGCAGCGCCACGCTGAGCCAGGGCAGCAGCGTCTGGTCCTGCAGGCTGGCGAGGGACAGGTGCACGAACAGCCGCGTGCTGTGGCCCTTGCTGCGGTGCTCGGCGAGCAGCTTGATCGAATGCAGGAACACCCAGCGATCGACCTTCTCGGCCAACCCGGCTTCCCGTGCGGCGTTGAGGAACTCCGAGGGCGGGATTTCCTCGCCCTGCGGATTGAGCAGGCGCAACAGCACCTCGTAGTGCTCGTGATTGTCCCCGCGCAGGCTGATGATCGGCTGGAACAGCAGACGGAAACTGTTGTTTTCCAGCGCCTGCCTGAGCATGGCGACGATGTTGCCGCGGTTCGCCGCCGCCGCCAGTTCCTGCGCCGGGTTGTACAGCGCGACGGCGTTGCCGGCGCTCAGCTCGTCGGCGCAGCGGTGCGCGCGATCGATGACTTCCTGGGCTTTCGGGGTCTTCTCGTTGAGGCCGGCGACGCCGATCGACAGGGTGATCTGCACCGTGCGGCCGTTGACTTCGAACAGGTGGCCCTCGACCTTCCTGAGTAGGTCGGCGAGCAGCGGTTGGGCCTGCTCCGGGGTGACGCCCGGCTGCAGCACGCTGAACACGTCGTCGCCGAAGCGCGCCAGTTGCGCATCTGCCGGGAAATGCCCGCGCAGCAGGTTGGCGACGTCGGCGAAGAGCATGTCGAGCTCGGCGATGCCCAGGTCGGCGAGCTGCGCGGCGTACTGGTCGATCTTCAGGTAGCCCAGGCTGGTCGGCTGGCCGACGGTGACCGCGCGCTCGGCGGCGCTGTCCATCAGCTCGAGGAAATAGGTGCGGTTGTACAGGCCGGTCACCAGGTCCTGGCTGCTGATCTCGCGCAGTCGCTCTTCCAGTTCGGCGTTGCCGGTCTCGGTGCGGATCACCACCTGGATGCAGGGTTCGCCGTCATAGGTGGCGGGCGACAGCTCCATGCGCGCCTTGAACTGCAGGCCGTCGGTCTTCACGCCCTGGCAGGTCAGGTGATCCTGGGTCTCGGCGCTGTGATAGTTCTTCAGGAAGTCCTTGAAGCTGGTCTGATCGCAGCCGGCGATCAGGTCGATCATCGGCATGCCTTCGAGGTCTTCGGCATCCTCGTAGCCGAACAGCTGCAAATAGCTGCGGTTGGCGTAGATGTGCATGCCTTCGTGGACGTAGGCGATGGCATCGACCGAGCTTTCCAGCAGCAGCTGGCAGCGCTTCTCGATCTCGCGCAGGGATATCTCGGCGCGGCGGCGCGCGCGGCGTTCCTCGAGGTTGGCCAGTTCGCGGTTGGCGATCAGGATCAGGCGCTCGTCCTGGCCCTGGGGCAGCGCGTCCTGCGCGCCGAGCGCGAGGGCCTCGGTGATGTCGTCGAGGTCATTGCCCTCGAGCAACTGGATGACCGGGATGTCCTTGGCCTGGCGGCGGATCGCGCCGAGGGCTTCGTTGGGGTCGAGGTTTTCGCTGTTCGGGGCGCTGATCAGCAGGTCCCAGCTCTGTTGCAGCGCCTCGGCGAGATCGTCGCTGGAGGTGAGCCGATGCACCCGCGTCGCCCGGCCGGAATTGCGGAACAGGCTGACCAGTCGCTCGGCTTCGTTCTGCGAGTCTTCGAGGATCAACAGGCGGATGGTTTTCTTTTCGGTAGCCATGAGCTGTTCTTAGAACCGTGCCGCAAGGGCGCGAGATGCCAACGAAGGTGCAGGCACGGGCATCTACAGCGACTTCCAGAGCGAGTCGAAATCTTCCTCGGCCGGCCTGGTTTGGCCTTCGCCGGGTATCGTCGGCTTGTTCTGGTCTTCGCCGGGCTGCTCGACGCTGCGGTATTCGAACTGGCTGAAACTGCCGGTGCTGGTCTGGCGCAGACCCAGCACCGCCTTGTGTTCCTTGCCATTCAGATTGATCTGGACCTTGCTGCCTTCCTGGAACGGCAGACGCGGGGTGATCAGGGTCGCGGGGCGGGAAATCGCGCTGATTTCCGGCAGCAGCAGGGCGCGCAGATAGTGGCTGCTCTGCTCGGCGGCCTTGCGCACTAGTTGCAGCCCGCAGGTCTGGGCGTGTGGCGCGACCAGTTCGATGCCCATCTGCGTGCCGCCCCCGCGAACCTGGCGAATCCAGCGCACCACGCCCACGCTCCAGCCCTGCTCCGGGGAATCTTGCACGCCCAGCAGCTCGCCGGCCTGCAATTGCTGCGGGACCTCCTTGGGCCACGCCAGGCAATACCCACCTGGGCTGTGGTTGACGATCTGCAGGGCAAAGGTCGGGAAGCTCTCGTCGGCGGTGGTGTTGTTGTGCGAACCCTCTTCTCCATGCACTGGCTGGTACTGGATTTCCTCGAACGGCATGCCGTTTTCCCAGTCCTGCATCGGCTGCGCATCGAAGGCGTTGGACCACACGTCCGGGCCGCCGGTGGTCGGCTTGAAGGTGGCGAGGGTCACGGATTTCGGGCTTTTCAGGACTTCGGCGAAGGCACGCTTTCCCGAGAGGAAGTAGTGCACGGCGCTCATCCCGAGGCAGAGCGTCAGTGCGCCCTGGCCCGGAATGCGCTGGAAGGTGCGCTCGGAAATGTCGCCCCAGGCCGAGCCCAGGTGTTGCAGCAGGTCGGTGCTGACGCCGTCGGGCACCAGCAGGGTCGACTGGTTGCGCTTCTCCGGGGGCAGGGCCAGGTAATCCTTGATGGCGTCCACCAGTGGCGTCGGGTCGATCCCCAGCAGGCGCTGCTGTTCCTGGGCGCTGAACAGCGTCTTGTAGCGGGGCGGCCCATCCAGCTGCGGCGCCACCGCGAACAGGCTGCTCGGCAGGTCGGCGGGCTGCAGCTTGACCAGTTGACTCCAGGGCTCGAGCACTTCGGCCAGGCGCGCGATGCCGCTCTGACGCATCTGGTTGGCGCGGGCACAGCCGATCAGCAACCCGACGAGGTACGACTGCTCGACGCTCAGGGTCTGCGTGTGGCGAGCCAGGGGGTCGCGTACGGTGGTTTTCTGCAGATTATGGTCGCGGGCGATCTGGTAGATCTGGTGCAGCTCCAGCCAGAGGCCTTCCGGCACCGGGCAATACAGCTGGCTGGCGCGGATCAACGGGCCGCAGAGCGCGTGGATAGCGCGTTGCAGGCAGGCGGCGAGCAGTTGCGAACGGTCCTTCGAGTAGCGCGGCACGACGCGCGCGATGATCAGCTTGTAGCCGATCGCCAGATGGTTCTGCAGCGCCTGGCAGAGGTTGGCGACCTTGCGCGGCCGCTCGTCGAGGACGATCGCCTGATTGAGGAAGTGGCGTTCCAGGTGTTGGCAAACGAAGTAGATCTCCGGACGCAGCAGCTCGAGCAGCTGCAGGCGGTTTTCCACCGGAGTGACCAACTGATTGAGCTCGACCAGGCACTGATAGAGCTGTCGCGCGGTTTCACCGATGTTAGCTTTCGGCAGCCCGGCGATCCAGCGCTTGAGGTCCTTGGGGGAAGCGTCGCAAAAGGTCAGGCTTTGCTGACTGGGCGTCGGAACACGTAATAACAGGTGGGGACTCTGTTTATCCATGTAAAACCAATACTCCGACGCTGCGCGGGTAAAAATTAGTGAATTTCCAGAACTTTAGCAGCATCCCGAGGCGTCCGCAGCCATTCTGGCATCACTGCGGCGCCTGCGCCGGTGCTTTCGCCCCGGCGCATTGATTCGCGGCACCTTTCACAGGGGCGGCAGCGGGTCGCCGGGGGCGGCGTCCAGCGCCGGAGCGGTTTTCGCCTGCGCCAGCGACTGGCCCATGCATACCGGCGTCAGCGCGGCGAGCTGTTCCGCCCAGCTCACCTGTTCCGGCCCGAACAGCAGGATCACGGTCGAGCCCAGCTTGAAGCGGCCCATCTCGGCGCCTTTCTCCAGATGGATCGGCGCACGCGCGGCCTCGTCGTAGCGCCAGCTGCGCAGGGTCCGCTTCGGCGGCGTGACCAGCCCGGCCCAGACGGTTTCGATGCTCGCGACGATCATCGCGCCGACCAGCACCATCGCCATTGGCCCCCGCTCGGTATCGAACAGGCAGACCACCCGCTCGTTGCGGGCGAAGAGTTCCGGCACGTTCTGCGCGGTGACGGTGTTCACCGAGAAGATCCTGCCCGGGACGTGGACCATTTCGCGCAGGGTGCCGGCCAGCGGCATGTGTATGCGGTGGTAGTCCTTGGGCGACAGGTAGATGGTGGCGAACTCGCCGCCCATGAAGGGCGCCGCACGCTCGGCGTCGCCGCCGAGCAGTTCGAGCACGCTGTAGTTGTGGCCCTTGGCCTGGAAGATGCGTCCGCTCTCGATCGGACCGAGCTGGCTGATCGCCCCGTCGACCGGGCAGATGACCGCGTTCGGCGTCGGGTCGAGCGGGCGCGCGCCGTCTTTCAGGGCACGGGTGAAGAAGGCGTTGAAGTTCTCGTAGGCGGTGGGGTCTTCGACCCGCGCCTGGCTCATGTCAACCTGGAAGTGACGCACGAACCCATTGATGAAGGCGTTCTTCAGCCAGCCGACCCGGCACTCGGCCAGGCAGCCGGCGAGCCGTGAGAGCAGGTGGTGCGGGGTGATGTACTGGATGAAGATGAACAGGCGATCTTTCATGAAGGTGTCCTTTAGCGCTCGACGGGGGTGTCGGGGTGGTTGCCCCATTCCGACCAGGAGCCGGCGTAACCCTTGACCCGCGGGTAGCCCAGCGCCTTGGCCACCAGGTAGGTGAAGCCGGAGCGATGGTGGGTCTGGCAGTGGGTGATGATTTCCTTGTCGGGGGTGATCCCCAACGCGGCGATGCGCTCGCCGATGTCCTCGCGGATGCGCAGCGCGCGCGCCGGGTCCATGCCCGCGGTCCATTCGAAGTTGATTGCGCCAGGCACGTGCCCGCCCTTGGCCGCGAGGACTTTCTCGCCGCTGTACTCCAGCGGGCCGCGGGCATCCCAGACGGCCAGGTCGTCGGCGCCGAGGCGGCTCTGCAGGTAGTCGCGGGTGGCGGTGGGCTCGTCGTGCAGGGTCAACGGCAGCGGGCCGCCGACCGCAGTCGGCACCTCGGTGCTCAGCGGCAGGCCTTCGCCCAGCCAGGCCGGCAATCCGCCGTTTAGGTAGTGGTAATGCCGGTGTCCGATCACGTCGAGCAGCCAGATGAAGCGGCCGGCCCAGCCGCCGCCCTCGTCGTCGTATACCACGTAGACGGCGGCCTCGCGGTGCCCGAGTTCGCCGAACAGGCGCTCGAGATCGGCCTGCGGCGGCACCAGGCCGGGCAGCGAAGATTGGCCCGACTGGGTGCGCTTGGGGTCGACGAAGCGGGCGCCGGGCAAGTGCCCTTCGGCATAGCGCGCGGCGCTGGTCAGATCGACCAGGATCAACTCGGGGGCTGGCAGGCGGCTGGCCAGATCGCTGGGCTCTATCACCAGGGGCAGGGTGGAGAACGTGGACATTGCGGACCCTTCGGAAAAGGAAGAGGGCCGATTGTAGCGGAAAGCTCAGTGCCCGCGCCGGGCGAAGCTGGCCAGCGCGCGCTCGATGCATTGCACGGTTTTGCCGAACGCCTGCAGGGTGACGTCGGCGAACGGCAACCCGTCCTGATCGAGCGCCAGCAGCAGCGCGACCTTGCCGTTGTAGGCAATCGAGCACAGCAGCAGATGCTCGCCGGAGAACAGGGTTTTCAGGCCGCCCGGGATCAGCGCCGCATACTGGGCGCTGTTCTGCGGATTCAGGCGCAGTTGCCCGGGTGCGCTCACCAGGCGCTGCAGCACCTGGCTGTTCGCCGGCGCGAGGTTCAGCTGCCCGGCGTCCCTGGGCAGGCCGAAGGTCTGCTGGACCGTCAGGCGCTGGTGGCTGCGATCGACGAGCAGCAGCATCCCGCGGCGCATGCCGCAGGCTTTCAGGGCGACGCCGGCGGTGGCCAGCAGTTGTTGCAGGTTGGCGAAGCCGCTTGGCTCGGCGAGCAGGTAGCCACATTGCCTGCGCCACTCGGCGAGTTGCTCGGCCTTGGGTGCTGCGGCCTGCGCCGGCGCCTGCTGCAGACGGCGTGCCTGCCAGGGCCAGATCAGCGCCCGCGCCGGGTGCCAGAGATCGGCATCGCAGCGGTGCAGGCGTGCGCTGGCCGCGGCCTGCTGGTGAATCGCCTGCTGCAGCTCATCCAGCGGAATCTGCAGGTAGAGGCCGGCCCAGCGCTGCCAGCGCAGGCTGTGCGGGCTGTCCCAGGCATCGTGGGCGGACAGCGCCAGGCCGTTGGCCAGCAGCACCGTGTTGGAGGGCTGGGTCAGCCAGCGGCGCAGCGGCGGGTCGGCATCGAGCAACTGTTGCTGGTGCAGCGGATGGGCGTTCTCCCTGGCGATATGCAGTGCCTTGACCAGCAGTCGGCGGTCGTTGCCCAGCAGGCGATAGCCCTGGACGATCCACGCCGGCAGCCGCCAGTGTTCGGCCAGCGCCTGGCACAGGCGCACAGCAGGCACGCCGAGCAGGTCGCGTTCGACCTTGCTCGCCGGTTCGTGCTGGCCGAGCACACGCCGCTCCCAGGTGGCGAAGAGTGTCGGGTGCGCCACCAGCAGCGGCCACAGCGGCGAGAGGAACAACAGGCTGCCCCAATGGATTTCCTGCCAGAGCCGCGCCAGGCGCGCGCCGAACAACCCGCTGGCTTGCTGGCTGGCATGCTGGCCTATCAGCTGCATCTGGCGCAGCGATTGGGGAATCTGCCGTTCGTCGACGGCCGGCAGGCGCTGCAACAGCTCCTCGGCACGCTTGAGGCCCAGTCGGGTGAGGGCCTGCTCGAGGCTTTCCGCCGGCTCGCCCAATGCCCCGGTCCGACGATTCGCTTCGCGCAGCACCGCAAGTGCCAAGGCTGGGCTATCTTCAATCAGGTCGGCGATCTCACGCAGTGATCGCTGGTTGTCGGAGAGTGCCAGACTCACCTGGCGATGATGGCCCGCCGGTATCGGCAGGCGAATGTCATCGAGTTGCTTGAGCCAACCTTCTAGCGTGCGGGGTACGGGCAATTCGGTCGGCATGGCGGGGTCGGCTGGCTTTTACCCGGGAGGGCCTATAGTCTGGCGCAAATTTTCCGATAAATAGAAGGGCTGTTTTGGCAGCTCCCCTTTCTATTCCTCTCAAGCGTCCCTTTTTATGGCAAAAATCATCGGCATCATCGTCGTATTCGCCAGCGTGCTCGGCGGATACGTGCTTTCCCACGGCAAGATCGGCGCGCTCATCCAGCCGTTCGAAGTCATGATCATCGGCGGCGCGGCGCTGGGGGCCTTCCTCCAGGCCAACCCCGGCAGCACCTTCATGCATGTGTTCAAGAAGTCGCTGAAGATGTTCGGTTCGCGCTTCAACCACGCCTACTACCTGGAAATCCTCAAGCTGCTCTACGAGATCCTCAACAAGAGTCGCCGCGAGGGGATGATGGCCATCGAGGCCGATGTCGAGGACCCCGCCGCCAGCCCGATCTTCAGCAAGTACCCCGGCATCCTCAAGGACGCCGGAATGACCGCCTACATCTGCGACTACCTGCGCATCATGTCGTCCGGCAACATGGCGCCGCACGAGTTGGAGGGGCTCTTCGACATGGAGCTCGCCAGCATCAAGGAGGAACTGGAGCATCCGGCCCACGCGGTCAACCGTGTCGCGGACGGCCTGCCGGGTTTCGGTATCGTCGCCGCGGTGCTGGGCATCGTGGTCACCATGGCGCTGCTCGGCGAAGTGGCTCAGGCCGAGCTTGGCACCCACGTCGGCGCGGCGCTGGTCGGCACCTTTCTCGGTATTCTCGCGGCCTACGGCTTCTTCGGCCCGCTCTCGGTCTCGCTGGAACACGATGCCAAGGAAGAGCTGAACGTATACGAGGCGATCAAGGCAACGCTGGTTTCCTCAGCATCCGGCATGCCGCCGACCCTTGCGGTGGAGTTCGGGCGCAAGGTGCTGTTCCCGGCGCACCGGCCGAGTTTCACCGAGCTCGAACAGGCGATGCGCGGCAGCTGAGGCCTGAACCATGGAAAACAACCAGCCGATCATCGTAAAGCGGGTCAAGAAGATCGCCGGCGGGCACCACGGCGGTGCCTGGAAGATCGCCTTCGCCGACTTCGCGACCGCCATGATGGCGTTCTTCCTGGTGCTCTGGCTGATGTCCTCGGCCACCCCCGAGCAGAAGAAGGCCATCGCCGGCTACTTCCAGGACCCGATCGGCTTCACCGAAAGCGCCAGCCCCTACGTGATCGACCTTGGCGGTACGCCGACGCCGGCGCCGGATCGCACCCTAAACCCGGAAATCCAGGCCCAGCCCGACGGCGACGAGACCCGCATCAGCCCGGACAGCGAGGACCTCAAGCTGCAGGGCGAGCAGACCAAGGACCCGAGCAAGCTCGATGCGGAGACGATCGAGGCGCAGAAGGCGGAAAAACTCGCCGAACAGGTGGAAAACGAGCGCCTCGAACTGCTGCTGCAGGAGCTGCAGAACAAGGTCGACGAAAGCCCCGAGCTGAAGCGCTTCAAGGACCAGATCCTGTTCGAGATCACCCCCAACGGCCTGCGCATCCAGATCCAGGACGCCGCCAACCGGCCGATGTTCGCCTTGGGCAGTGCACAGTTGCAGCCGTATTTCGAGGACATCCTGCTGAGCATGTCCGACACCATCAAGGCGGTGCCGAACAAGATCAGCATCAGCGGGCATACCGATGCCACGCCCTTCGTTGGTGGCGCGGGCGGGATGGGCAACTGGGAGCTTTCCGCCGGGCGCGCGAACGCCGCGCGCCGCGCGCTGGTGACCGGCGGCTATCCGGAGGAGCAGGTGGCTCGGGTGGTCGGCTATGCCTCGTCGGTGCCTTTCGATCGCGAAAATCCGCTGAATCCGGTCAACCGTCGGATCGACATCACGGTGCTGACGAAGAAGGCCGAGCGCGCCATCGAAGGCAGCCAGAGCCCCGGCGGCCAGCCGCCGGCGGATAAGCAAAAGCCTGCCGAGCCTGAGGCCGCTCCCACTCACGAGCCGGGCATGCCGGTTCCCGCCCCCGCGTCGGGCGGAGCGCCCGGTGCTTCGAATGCGGCGCCGTCGCCGGGTGTCGCTACGCGGCAGAACGTCTTCGAACAGGGTGGATTGCGCGTGGAGCGCCGCGCCGATCGGTAAACCGCCCGCGTCCCTCGATCGGGGGGCGCCGACTTTCTTAGAAGTCCGCGTCCGGCAGGCTGGCGATGATGTGCCGGTAACTGGCCATCCGTTGTGGCTGGATGCGCCCTTCCTCGAGCGCCTTGAGCAGTGCGCAACCGGGTTCGCGGTCGTGCTTGCAGTCGCGGAAGCGGCAGGTGCCGAGCAGGTCGGCGAACTCGATGAAACCGGCTTCCACATCGTCGCGGCTCACATGGCCGAGGCCGAATTCGCGGATGCCGGGGGAATCGATCAGCTCGCCGCCACCGGGGAAGTGGAACAGCCGGGCGGTCGTGGTGGTGTGCGTGCCCTTGCCGGTGACTTCCGAAAGCCCGCCGACGCGGGTGTCGACGCCCGGCAGCAGGCTGTTCACCAGGGATGACTTGCCGACCCCGGACTGCCCGACGAACACGCTGACGTGGCCGTCCAGCCGCGCCTGCAGCGCCTCCATGCCACCGCCTTCGTGGGCGGAAACCTCCATCAGCGGGTAGCCGAGCTGGCGATACACGGCCAGCAGCGCGTTCAGCCGCGGGCCGTTCTGTTCATCCACCAGGTCGGCCTTGTTCAGCAGCAGCAAGGGCCGGATGCCGGCGTGTTCGGCGGCGATCAGGTAGCGGTCGATCAGGTTGGCGTGGGGCTCGGGCAGCGGGGCGAAGACGATCACGATCAGATCGACGTTGGCCGCCACCGGCTTGAGCTGCCCGCGGCTGTCCGGGCGGCACAGCTCGGAATTGCGCGGCAGCTGGGCGACGATCACGCCATTGCCCTGGTTGCCGGCGCGCCAGACGACGCGGTCGCCAGTGACCAGCGCCGGCAGGTTGGCGCGCAGGTGGCAGCGGAATACCTGACCGCGGATTTCGCCGTCCTCGGCTTCCACCTCGACCTGCACGCCGAAGTGCGCGATCACCAGGCCGGTCTGCTCCGGCCCCAGGTCGCCGCCCTCGAGTTCGTCGAGCGTGCGCGACTCGCGCTTGGCCGCACGGGCGGCGCGTTCTTCCTGGACTTTCTCGATGCGCCAGCTTTGCCGGCGGTTGAGTTGGCGTTTGGCCATGGTGTGCGGTGACTGCTGGATGGTTCGGCCGGCGAGTCTAGCATGCGGGCACTCGCATCACTGGCGCCGCGCGGCGGCTCCATTACACTGCGCGGCCTGGCGAACGAGACGGAAGCAGGCCCTGGGATGCTGATACGCGAATTGAACGGGCTGGGTCGGGGCGTCCCGCTGCTGCTCGCGCTGCTGCTGCAACTGGTCGCCGCGGCGCTGGTGATGGCGCTGGTGATGCTGGCGGTAAAGGGATTGCACTGGCGACCACCGCTGCTCGGCGCGGCGCTTCTGCAGGGGGCGTTGGCGGCTTCGCTGGGGCGTTGGCTGGGACTCTCGCCGTGGTGGCTGCCGATCAACCTGGCATTCGTTCCGGCGTTGCTCGCGCTGAACGAGGGCGATCTGCCGCGCTGGGTGCCGCTGGCCGGCTTCCTGGTTCTGCTGCTGTTGAACTGGAACAGCCTCGGCGAGCGCGTGCCGCTGTACCTTACCGGTCGTCGCGGCGAGCGCGCGCTGAGCGATCTGCTGCGCGAACTGCCTGCGGATTTCGCCTTCATCGACCTCGGTAGCGGCCTCGGCGGTACCCTCTGCCGGCTGGCGCGCGACTACCCGCAAGCGCGCTTCGTCGGGGTCGAGAGCGCGCCGCTGAGCTTCCTGGTGTCCTGGCTGCGCTGCCTGCCGCAGCGCAACTGCCGGATTCGCTACGGCAGCCTGTGGAAGGCCGAGCTGGGCGACTTCGACCTGGTCTACTGTTTCCTCTCGCCGGCGCCGATGCCGCGGCTGTGGGAGAAGGCGCGCGCGCAGATGCGCCGTGGCGCGCGGCTGGTCAGCAACAGCTTCGAGATCCCCGGCGTGCCGGCCGAGCAGGTCATCCCGCTGGACGACTGGCGCGCCTCGCGCCTGCTGGTGTGGCGGCCGAATCGCTGACGGCGCGCGACCCCGGCGCTTTGGTTAGACTGGCGGCCTGTGCAGAGGAAACCATCATGCAGAACCCGCAAAACCTGATCTGGATCGACCTGGAAATGACCGGCCTCGAACCGGAGACCGACGTCATCATCGAGATGGCCACCATCGTCACCGACAGCGACCTCAACGTCCTCGCCGAAGGCCCGGTGATCGCCGTGCACCAGAGCGACGAACTCCTCGCCGGCATGGACGAATGGAACACCCGCACCCACGGGCAGAGCGGCCTGACGCAGCGCGTACGCGAAAGCACGATCGGCGTGGCCGAGGCGGAGGCGCAGACCATCGCCTTCCTTGAGCAATGGGTGCCGAAAGGCAAGTCGCCGATCTGCGGCAACAGCATCGGCCAGGACCGGCGCTTCCTCGCGCGCTACATGCGCGACCTGGAGGGGTACTTCCACTACCGCAACCTGGACGTGTCGACCCTGAAGATTCTCGCCGGGCTCTGGGCGCCGCAGCTCAAGGACGGCTTCCAGAAGCAGGGCACGCACCAGGCGCTGGACGACATCCGCGAATCGATCGCCGAACTGCGCTACTACCGCGAGCATTTCCTCAAGGTCTGAAACGTAAAAAGGCCCGCTCGATGCGGGCCTTTTCATGCCTGTGTCCGCGCTTGCAGCACACGGCGTGATCGGCTTTTGCAGGGTGTGCCCTGCGCACCGCGGCGAATCGGCGGTCTTGGTGCGCACGGGATACCCTACGGCGGGGCGAGCGAGCCTGGCATTTCCGCAGCATCGCGCTATCAGGGAACAGGGTTTCTCAAGCCTGGCCGTGGCGCTGCAGGGCCCAGCTGACGTGCTCGCGAACCAGGTCGGATGGATAGTTGCGGCGCGCCTGCAATGCCTCGATCACCGGGATGGTCGTGGGCGCGTTGCCCAGCCCCACCGCCAGGTTGCGCAGCCAGCGCTCGTAGCCGGCGCGGCGCAGCGGCGAGCCTTCGGTGCGGCCGAGGAATTCCTCCTCGCTCCAGCGGAACAGCTCAGCCAGCTCGGCGTTGTCCAGGCCGTGGCGCGGCTGGAAGTCGGCCTGTTCGGTGGGCCGGGCGAAGCGGTTCCACGGGCAGACGATCTGGCAGTCGTCGCAGCCGAACACGCGGTTGCCGATGAGCCCGCGCAGGTCTTCGGGAATTGCGCCCTTCAGCTCGATGGTCAGGTAGGAAATGCAGCGTCTTGAGTCCAGCACGTAGGGGCCGACGAAGGCGCCGGTGGGGCAGATGTCCAGGCAGGCGCTGCAGCGGCCGCAGTGCTCGCTGGCGTGTGGCGCATCGACCGGCAGCGGCAGGTCGACGAACAGCTCTCCGAGGAAGAACCAGCTGCCGGCCTTGCGGTTGAGCACCAGGGTGTTCTTGCCGATCCAGCCCAGCCCGGCCTGTTCGGCGATGGCCTTCTCCAGCACCGGTGCGCTGTCGACGAAGGCGCGATGGCCGAACGGCCCGATCACCGCCTGGATGCGCTCTGCCAATTGTTGCAGGCGTTTGCGGATCAGCTTGTGGTAGTCGCGGCCCAGCGCATAGCGGGAGACATAGGCGCTCTGCGGCTCGGCCAGGCGCTGGCTCATGCGCGTGTCCCCGGGTAGGTAATCCATGCGCAGCGAAACCACCCGCAGCGTGCCCGGCACCAGCTCGTCGGGGCGCGAACGTTTCGTCCCGTGCGCGGCCATATAGTCCATCTCGCCCTGGTAGCCGGCGTCCAGCCAGCGCTGCAGATGCGCCTCGTGCTCGCTCAGGTCGAGCCCGGCGATGCCGACCTGCTGGAAGCCGAGCTCGCGGCCCCAGTCCTTGATGGACTGCGCGAGCAGGGCGAGATCGGGCGGCGAGCTGGGCATGGCGAGCGGAGAAACCGAGGGGCGAGGTAGGTATAATTCTGCCAGACATTGGAGTTGCACATGCCGCATCCACGCGACGATCTGCCTACCGCCCTGTACAGCGCCGCTCAGGTTCGCGACCTCGACGCCCGCCTGATTGCCGCCGGCACGCCCGGTTTCGAGCTGATGCAGCGCGCCGCCCACGCGGCCTGGCGCGCCCTGCGCCGCCGCTGGCCGGAGGCGGGCGCGCTCACCGTGCTGGCCGGTGCCGGCAACAACGCCGGCGACGGCTACCTGGTCGCCGCCCTGGCGCAGCGCGCCGGCTGGCGCGCGCAGGTGCTGGCCCTCGGCGAGCCTTCGGCATTGCGTGGCGACGCCGCGCTCGCCTTCGAGGAAGCGAGGGCGGCCGGCGTGGGCGTCCAGGCCTGTAGCGACTGCCCGCTGTTCGACGGTGTGCTGGTCGATGCGCTGCTCGGCACCGGCGCCCGCGACACCGTGCGCGAGCCTTACGCGCAGCTGATCCGCCTGGTCAACGCCAGCGGGTTGCCGGTGCTGGCGGTGGACATTCCTTCCGGCCTCTGCGCCGATACCGGGCGCGAACTGGGCGTGGCGATTCGCGCCGACCTCACCGTGACCTTTATCGGCCTCAAGCTAGGCCTGTTCACCGGCAGCGCGCCGGATCGGGTCGGTGAGCTGGTTTTCGACGACCTGCAGGCCGATCCGTTGCAGATGGCGCACACCGAACGGGCCGCCGAGCGCCTGGCGCCAGGGACGTTGCCGATCCTGCCGGCGCGGCGCGCCACCGCGCACAAGGGCCAGTTTGGTCACCTGCTGGCTATTGCCGGCGACCACGGCACCGGCGGCGCCGGCCTGCTCACGGCACAGAGCGCGCTGCGCAGCGGCGCCGGCATGGTGTCCCTGGCGACCCGCAGCGCCAACTTGGCGGCGGCGCAGGCACGCTGCCCGGAAATCATGAGCGCGGGCGTGGAGTCGGCCAACCAGTTGCTGGCGCTGGTCGACAGGGCCGATCTGCTGGTAGTCGGCCCGGGCCTCGGGCAGGGCGCCTGGGGCCGCAGCCTGCTCTCTGTCGCCGCCAGCAGCGAGAAACCGCAGGTGTGGGACGCCGATGCGCTGAACCTGCTGGCCGCCGGCGCGGTTTCCCCGCCGGCGCAGGCGGTGATCACGCCGCATCCGGGCGAAGCCGCGCGCCTGCTCGGCTGTTCCATCGCCGACGTACAGGCCGACCGTCCCGGCGCGGCGAAGGCGTTGGCGGAACGCTACCAAGCGGTGGTGGTGCTCAAGGGCGCCGGCAGCCTGGTCGCCGCGCCGGACGGGCGGCTGGCGCTGTGCGACCGTGGCCATCCGGCGATGGCGACGGCAGGGCTCGGCGACGTGCTCGCCGGCCTGATCGGCGCCTTGTACGCGCAGGGTCTACCCGCATTCGAGGCAGCCTGCCTGGGCGTCTGGCTGCATGCGGCGGCAGGCGAGCGGCTGGGGCCGGAGGGACGCGGGCTGGCGGCCAGCGACTTGATTCCGGTCATTCGCAGTCTTCTCGAGGAGCAATCGCCGTGCGTGAAGTGACCCTGTTCGCCGCCGACGAGGATGCGATGTACGCCTTGGGCGCGCGCCTCGCGGAGGTCAGCGAAGGCCGGGGCGTGATCTACCTGCACGGTGACCTGGGCGCCGGCAAGACCACCCTGTCGCGCGGGATCATCCGCGGCCTGGGCCACGCCGGCGCGGTGAAGAGCCCGACCTTCACCCTGGTCGAGCCGTACGAGCTGGGCGAAAAGCGGGTTTTCCACTTCGACCTTTATCGCTTGAGTGATCCCGAAGAGCTTGAATTCCTTGGCATTCGCGATTACTTCGCGGACGATGCACTTTGTCTGGTGGAATGGCCGCAGCGAGGCCGCGGCATTTTGCCAAGGGCGGACCTGGACATTACCATTAGCCCCCAAGGCGCAGGCCGATCCCTGCGTCTGGTGTCACAGGGCGCACGTGGAAATGCCTGGTGCGCGACCCTGGCTGGGGACGTATGAACAACAGAAAGGGGATATCCATGCGCATGCGCGCGCTGTTCGCGGGAATCGGAGTGCTGCTGATCGTCTTGGCTGGCGATGTGCTGGCGGCCTCGGATGTGCGCAGCGTCCGTCTCTGGCGCGCGCCGGACAACACCCGCCTGGTCTTCGATCTCAGCGGGCCGGTGCAGCACAGCGTGTTTACCCTCAGCGCCCCGGATCGCATCGTGGTCGATATCAGCGGCGCGCAGATGACCACCTCGCTGGACAAGCTGGCGCTGGCCAATACGCCGATCAAGGGCGTGCGTGCCGCGCAACGCTCGCCCACCGACCTGCGCCTGGTCATCGACCTGTCGGCGCCGGTCACGCCGAAGAGCTTCACCCTGCCGCCCAACCAGCAGTACGGCGATCGCCTGGTGGTCGACCTCTACGACGAAGGCGCCTCCACCGCGCCCGAGCTGCCGCCGACCACCATCGCCAGCGAGCCGGTCGCGCCGGTCACGCCGGCCAAGCCGAACGCCAAGCTGCCGCCGGTGCCGGGCGGCAAGCGCGACATCATCATCGCCATCGATGCCGGCCACGGCGGCGACGACCCCGGCGCCAGCGGTCCGAAGGGCGTTCACGAGAAGGACGTGGTGCTGGAGATCGCCAAGGAGCTGCAGCGCCAGATCAACGCCGAGAAGGGCTACCGCGCCGAGCTGACGCGCACCGGCGACTACTTCATCCCGCTGCGCAAACGCACCGAGATCGCCCGCAAGAAAGGCGCCGACCTGTTCGTGTCCATCCATGCAGACGCGGCGCCCAAGTCGGCGGCGTTCGGCGCCTCGGTGTTCGCCCTGTCCGACCGCGGCGCCACCTCGGAAACCGCGCGCTGGCTGGCCGACACGGAGAACCGCTCGGACCTCATCGGCGGCGCCGGTAGCGTCGCCCTGGACGACAAGGACAGGATGCTCGCCGGCGTGCTGCTGGACCTGTCGATGACCGCGTCGCTGTCCTCCAGCCTTAATGTCGGACAGAAAGTGCTGAGCAACATGGGGCGCATCACCCCGCTGCACAAGCGCCGCGTCGAGCAGGCCGGCTTTATGGTGCTGAAGTCGCCGGACATCCCGTCGATCCTGGTGGAGACCGGCTTCATCTCCAACCCCAACGAAGCCAATAAGCTGCAGTCGCGCAGCCACCAGCAGGCGCTGGCGCGCTCGATCCATTCCGGCGTCCGGCAATTCTTCCAGCAGAACCCGCCGCCGGGCACCTACGTCGCCTGGCTGCGCGATGCCGGCAAGATCGCGGTCGGTCCGCGCGAACACGTGGTCAGCTCCGGTGAAAGCCTGGCGCTGATCGCCCAGCGCTACGACATCGGTCTGAACGCCCTGCGCAATGCCAACGACCTGAAGAGCGACACCATCAAGGTCGGCCAGACCCTGCAGATCCCCACGACGACCCTGGCCTCGCAGCAATGAGCCAGGCCCCGCGCATCCAGCTGCTCAGCCCGCGGCTGGCGAACCAGATCGCCGCCGGCGAAGTCGTCGAACGACCGGCTTCGGTGATCAAGGAGCTGCTGGAAAACAGCCTCGACGCCGGCGCCCGGCGCATCGACGTCGACGTAGAGCAGGGCGGCATCAAGCTGCTGCGAGTGCGTGACGACGGCGGCGGAATCCCGGCCGACGACCTGCCGCTGGCCCTGGCGCGGCACGCCACCAGCAAGATTCGCGATCTCGAGGACCTGGAACGGGTCATGAGCCTGGGCTTCCGCGGCGAGGCGCTGGCATCGATCAGCTCGGTGGCGCGACTGACCATGACCTCGCGCACCGCCGATGCCGAGCAGGCCTGGCAGGTGGAAACCGAAGGCCGCGACATGGAGGCTCTGGTGCAGCCCGCGGCGCATCCGGTGGGCACCTCGGTGGAAGTGCGCGACCTGTTCTTCAATACCCCGGCGCGGCGCAAGTTCCTGCGCGCGGAAAAGACCGAATTCGACCATCTGCAGGAAGTCATCAAGCGCCTGGCGCTGGCGCGTTTCGATGTCGCCTTTCACCTGCGGCACAACGGCAAGACCGTGTTCGCCCTGCACGAGGCGCCGGACGAGATCACCCGCGCGCGCCGTGTCGCCTCTGTCTGCGGGCCGGCATTCCTCGAGCAGGCGCTGCCGATCGAGGTCGAGCGCAACGGCCTGCACCTGTGGGGTTGGGTCGGCCTGCCGACGTTCTCGCGCAGCCAGGCGGACTTGCAGTACTTCTACGTCAACGGGCGGATGGTGCGCGACAAGCTGGTCGCCCACGCCGTGCGCCAGGCGTACCGCGATGTGTTGTTCAATGGTCGGCATCCGACCTTCGTGCTGTTCCTGGAGGTCGACCCGGCGGTGGTCGACGTCAACGTGCATCCGACCAAGCACGAAGTGCGCTTCCGCGACGGCCGAATGGTTCACGACTTTCTCTACGGCACGCTGCATCGCGCGCTCGGTGACGTGCGCCCGGAAGACCAGCTGGCGGGCGCCGTCACCTCTGTGATGCCGGCGCCGAGCGGGCCGCAGGCCGGCGAGTTCGGCCCGCAGGGCGAGATGAGCCTGGCCGCCAGCGTGCTGGAGCGCAGCGCCGCCGATCCGGCCTGGCGTTCTCCGGCGGGAAGCGGCTACAGCGGTGGCTATCAGGCGCCGCGCGGGGATTCGTCATTGTCGACCGCGGAGGCGCAGGGCGCCTATCGCGAATACTTCGCCCCGCTCACCGAGGCGCCGGCGGTGGCGCTGCCGGTAAGCCAGGGCGACATTCCGCCGCTGGGCTACGCCATCGCCCAGCTCAAGGGCATCTACATCCTCGCCGAGAACGCCCAGGGGCTGGTGGTGGTGGACATGCACGCCGCGCATGAGCGGATCACCTACGAGCGGCTGAAGACCGCGATGGCCAGCGAAGGTCTGCGCGGCCAGCCGCTGCTGGTGCCGGAAAGCATCGCGGTGAGCCAGCGCGAGGCCGATTGCGCCGAGGAGCACGAGGCCTGGTTCCAGTGGCTGGGCTTCGAACTGCAGCGTTTTGGCCCGGAGAGCCTGGCGATCCGCCAGATTCCGGTGCTGCTCAAACAGGCCGAGTCGTCCCAACTGGTGCGCGACGTGCTCGCCGATCTGCTGGAGTACGGCAGCACCGATCGCATCCAGGCGCACCTCAACGAGTTGCTCGGCACCATGGCCTGCCACGGCGCGATCCGCGCCAATCGCCGCCTGACCCTGCCCGAGATGAACGGCTTGCTGCGCGATATGGAGCACACCGAGCGCAGTGGGCAGTGCAACCACGGCCGGCCCACCTGGACTCAGATGGGCATGGACGACCTCGACAAGCTGTTCCTGCGCGGCCGCTGACCCGGCGCCGCGATTACTTCCGAGCCCGCCATGCCTTCCTTGCCACCCGCCATCTTTCTCATGGGGCCGACCGCCTCCGGCAAGACCGATCTGGCATTGGAGCTTGCCCGCGCGCTGCCTTGCGAGCTGATCAGCGTCGATTCGGCTCTGGTCTATCGCGGTATGGACATCGGCACCGCCAAGCCTTCGAAGGCGCTGCTGGCCGAATTTCCCCATCGCCTGATCGACATCCGTGACCCCGCCGAGGCCTACTCGGCGGCCGATTTCCGCGCCGATGCCCTGGCGGCGATGGCCGAAATCAGTGGGCGCGGCAAGATTCCGCTGCTGGTCGGCGGCACCATGCTGTATTACAAGGCGTTGCTCAAGGGGCTGGCCGACATGCCCGCCGCCGATGCCGCGATACGCGCCGAACTGGAGGCGCGCGCCGCGAGCGAGGGGCTGGAGGCGCTGCACCGGCAGTTGGCCGAGGTCGATCCGGTATCGGCGGCGCGCATTCACCGCAATGACCCTCAGCGCGTGACGCGCGCGCTGGAGGTGTACCTGGCGAGCGGCGTGAGCATGACCGAGCACCGTCGCCGGCAGGCTGCGCAAAATCCCGTTCTAGACGCGTCGGGAACGGCACAATTGCCTTATACTGTGGCACATCTGGCGATAGCTCCGGCTCAGCGGCACGTGCTGCACGAGCGCATCGCCCGGCGTTTTCTCGGCATGCTGGAACAGGGTTTTGTCGAGGAGGTCGAAGTTCTGCATCGACGAAGTGACTTGCATGCCGGGCTGCCGTCTATACGAGCGGTGGGTTATCGCCAGGCGTGGGAACATCTGGACGGCGAACTGACCCGCGATGAGATGACCGAACGCGGCATCATCGCGACGCGTCAGTTGGCCAAGCGACAGTTCACCTGGTTGCGTAGCTGGGCCGATTTGCACTGGATGGACAGTCTGGCCCCTGACAATCTTTCGCAAACCTTGAAATACCTGGAGTCGGTCTCCATATTGGCCTGAGTCCTGCGAATGCCGACTATCCTTGGGGTGGGATGGCACCAGCCATTGTTAGAATTACCAAAGACCTATTGATCCTTAAAGGAGTGCGGCACATGTCAAAAGGGCATTCGCTACAAGACCCTTACTTGAACATCTTACGGAAGGAACGCGTTCCGGTTTCCATCTACCTAGTCAACGGCATCAAGCTGCAGGGCCAGATCGAATCCTTCGACCAGTTCGTCATTCTGCTGAAGAACACCGTCAGCCAAATGGTCTACAAGCACGCGATCTCCACCGTCGTGCCCAGCCGCCCGGTTCGGTTGCCAAGCGCCAGTGAGTCGGAGCAGGCCGAAGCGGGCAACGCCTGATAGGGGGCCGCCTTGTTCTTTGAGCGCCCCGGAGGCGGTGAGCGGGCCATTCTGGTTCACCTGGATGGTCAGGACCCGGAAGCGCGTGAGGATCCTCAGGAATTCCAGGAGCTTGCCCGTTCTGCCGGTGCGGAAACGGTGGCCTTCGTCAGCGTCCCGCGCCATCAGTTCACGGCCAAGTACCTGATCGGCAGTGGCAAGGTCAGCGAACTGCATGACCGTGTCAGGGCCGAGCAGGTGGAACTGGTGATCTTCAATCATACCCTTACGCCCAGTCAGGAACGCAACCTCGAGCGCGCCTTCGAGTGCCGTGTGCTCGATCGTACCGGGTTGATCCTCGATATCTTCGCGCAGCGTGCACGAACCCACGAAGGGAAGCTGCAGGTCGAACTTGCCCAGCTCGAGCACATGAGCACGCGGCTGGTTCGCGGCTGGACTCACCTTGAGCGGCAGAAAGGCGGTATCGGTCTTCGCGGTCCGGGTGAAACCCAGCTCGAGACCGACCGTCGCCTCCTGCGCGTGCGCATCCGTCAGATCAGGCAGCGCCTGGACAAGGTGCGCAGCCAGCGCGAGCAGGCTCGCCGCGGACGTACGCGGGCGAATATCCCTACCGTTTCCCTAGTTGGCTACACCAACGCCGGCAAGTCCACGCTGTTCAACGTACTGACCACCTCCGAGGTCTATGCCGCCGACCAGCTGTTCGCCACGCTCGACCCCACGCTGCGCCGGCTCGAGCTGGATGACCTGGGGCCGGTGGTGCTGGCCGATACGGTGGGCTTCATTCGCCATTTGCCGCACAAGCTGGTGGAAGCGTTCCGGGCGACGCTGGAGGAGTCGAGCAACTCCGACCTCCTGCTGCACGTCATCGACGCCCACGAGCCCGAGCGCGATGCGCAGATCGAACAGGTGGTCGCCGTTCTCGATGAGATCGGCGCGCGCGAGTTGCCGATGCTGGAGGTTTACAACAAGCTCGACCTGCTCGAGGGGATTGAACCTCAGATTCAGCGCGATGCCGAAGGGAAGCCCCAGCGCGTCTGGGTTTCAGCGCGCGATGGTCTCGGTCTCGAGTTGGTCAAGCAAGCTATCGCGGAATTGTTGGGTGACGACCTGTTCGTCGGCACCCTGTGTCTGCCGCAGAAGTTGGCGCGTTTGCGCGCCCAGTTCTTCGAGTTGGGTGCGGTTCAGAGCGAGGGGCACGACGAGCAGGGCGGAAGCCTTCTGGCCGTGCGTCTGCCGCGTGCCGAACTGAACCGTCTGGTGAGTCGCGCCGGCATGCAGCCTGTGGAATTCATCCAGCAACACACTTTGCAATAAACCCTGGAGGGGTGGCTTTGCCGTTCTTCGCAGGCATTGGTTAGCATGGCGGGCGCACAACGGTGCGTCTTTGCTTTATCAGATGGAGAGCGCTATGGCTTGGAATGAGCCGGGTGGCAATTCGAACAATCAAGACCCCTGGGGCAACAAGCGCCGGGGCGGCGACCGCAAAGGTCCGCCGGATCTCGACGAAGCCTTCCGCAAACTGCAGGACAGCCTGAATGGCATGTTCGGCGGCAAGAAACGCAGTGGCGGGGGAGGCGACTCTTCCGGCGGTGATTCCGGCAAGGGCATGGGCTTCGGCATGATTGCCGTGTTCGTTGCCGTTCTCGCGGCGATCTGGCTGTACAGCGCGATCTACGTCGTTGACGAGCAGGAGCAGGCCGTGGTGCTGCGCTTCGGCAAGTACTACGAAACGGTCGGGCCGGGCCTGAACATCTATTTCCCACCGTTCGATCGCAAGTTCCAGGAAAACGTGACCCGCGAGCGGGCGTACTCCAAGCAGGGGCAGATGCTCACCGAGGACGAGAACATCGTCGAGGTGCCGCTGACCGTGCAGTACAAGATCACCAACCTGCAGGACTTCGTACTCAACGTCGATCAGCCTGAAATCAGCCTGCAGCACGCCACTGACAGCGCCCTGCGCCATGTCGTCGGTTCCACCGCGATGGACCAGGTGCTCACTGAGGGTCGTGAGTTGATGGCCAGCGAGATTCGCGAGCGTCTGCAGCGTTTCCTCGACACCTACAAGGTCGGCATCACCGTCACCCAGGTCAACGTGCAGAGCGCTGCTGCGCCGCGCGAAGTTCAGGAAGCCTTCGATGACGTGATCCGCGCCCGCGAAGACGAGCAGCGCGAGAAGAACCAGGCCGAGGCCTATGCCAACGGTGTGATTCCGGAAGCGCGCGGTCAGGCCCAGCGCCTGCTCGAGGAAGCCAACGGTTATCGCGACGAAGTGGTGGCGCGCGCCCAGGGTGAGGCACAGCGCTTCACCAAGCTGGTCGCCGAGTACCGCAAGGCGCCCGAGGTCACCCGTGAGCGTCTGTACCTGGACACCATGCAGGAAGTCTTCAGCAACACCAGCAAGGTGCTGGTGACCGGTCAGAAAGGGCAGAACAACCTGCTCTACCTGCCGCTGGACAAGATGATGGAGAAGCAGCGCAGCGGTTCCGCCGCCGCAGGCACTTCGGCTTCCAATGCCGATCAGGCCGATGTACCTGCCAGCATCGATCTGGGGCAGCGTGACCTGCGTTCGAGGGAGACTCGTTGATGAACAATAAATCGCTGATCGCCCTGATTTTCGGCGTGATCGTGGTGGTCGTCGCCTGGAACAGCCTGTACATCGTTTCGCAGACGGAAAGGGCGGTGCTGCTGCAGTTCGGCCGTGTGGTCGAGGCCGACGTGCAACCCGGCCTGCACGTGAAGATTCCGCTAGTGAACAAGGTCCGCAAGTTCGATGCACGCCTGCTGACCCTGGACTCGTCCACCTCGCGCTTCCTCACCCTAGAAAAGAAAGCGGTGATGGTCGACGCCTACGCCAAGTGGCGTGTGGCCGATGCCGAGCGCTTCTACACCGCAACTTCCGGATTGAAGCAGATCGCCGACGAGCGTCTGTCGCGCCGGCTTGAGTCCGGCCTGCGTGACCAGTTTGGCAAGCGCACCCTGCACGAAGTAGTGTCCGGCGAGCGCGATGCGCTGATGGCGGATATCACCGCTTCTCTGGATCGCATGGCGCGTAAGGAGCTGGGTATCGAGGTGCTCGACGTACGCGTCAAGGCCATCGACCTGCCGCGCGAAGTCAACCGTAGCGTGTTCGAACGCATGAGTACCGAGCGTGAGCGGGAGGCTCGTGAGCACCGCGCCAAGGGCCGCGAGCTGGCCGAAGGCATCCGTGCTGACGCCGACCGTCAGCGGCGTGTACTGTTGGCCGAAGCCTATCGCGAGGCCGAGGAAACTCGCGGTGATGGCGACGCCAAGGCCGCGGCGATCTACTCGCAAGCCTATGGCCAGGATCAGGAATTCTACGGCTTCTACCGCAGCCTGCGTGCCTACCGCGAGAGCTTCGCCAACAAGAGTGATGTGCTGGTTCTCGACCCGAGCAGCGACTTCTTCCGCTACCTGGAAAAGTCCAAGCCATGAGCCCTTCCGGCGGGCGTCAGTCGCCCGCCGGATGACCCTCGGGGAAAACGTGGTATCATGAGTCAGCCGGGAAATTCCCGGCTTTTTTGCGTCTGCAGCGGACACATGTCAGTCGAGCGACGATCCGAATCGTCCATCATGCGATGAACCGGAGCGTCTTTTTCTGTCCCGCGCCAGGCCGATGCGCCGCGGTAAATGCCTGTCTTTTCCGCATCGCGCATCCCGTCGGGTCGGCCAGCCTTTGCTGGCGAGCGCCCATTTATTCGCTCCACTGTAGGCTGCCGCCCGGTTGAACAAGGGGAAAGGCGAAATGGCAACGGTAGACCGCTGGCTGCTGCCAGATGGCATCGAAGAAGTACTGCCGCCGGAAGCGGCGCTCATCGAAACGGCGCGCCGCCGGGTACTGGACCTGTTCCAGTGCTGGGGCTACGAATTCGTGGTGACGCCGCACATCGAATATCTCGACTCGCTGCTCACGGGTGCCGCCCAGGACCTCGATCTGCGTACCTTCAAGGTCACCGATCCGCTCTCCGGTCGGCTGATGGGCTTTCGCGCCGACATCACGCCGCAGGTCGCGCGGATGGATGCGCACAGCCTGCGCCGCGAAGGGCCGAGCCGCCTCTGCTACGCCGGCAGCGTGCTGCATGCCAAGCCGCGTGCGCTGACGACCTCGCGCAGCCCGATCCAGCTCGGCGCCGAGCTTTACGGTGACGCCAGTCCGGCGAGCGACGTGGAGGTCATCAGCCTGATGCTCGACACTCTGGCGCTGGCCGAGGTGCCCGACGTACACATGGACCTCGGCCACGTCGGCATCTATCGCGGGCTGGCCAGTGCCGCCGGCCTGTCCGGCGAAGCCGAGCAGCGCCTGTTCGACGCGCTGCAGCGCAAGGCGGTCGACGAGGTCGCCGAACTCACCGCAACGCTGTCGCCCACGCTGGCCGGCATGCTGCGTTCCCTGGTCGATCTGTGCGGCGGTCGTGAGGTGCTGGACCTGGCCCAGGCCTGTCTAGTCGAGGCGCCGGATGACGTCCACCTGTCGCTGGACGAGCTGATCGCCATCGCCGACAGCTTGAGCCTACGCTATCCGGAGCTGCCCCTGTATTTCGATCTGGGCGAGCTGCGCGGTTACCACTATCACACCGGTGTGGTGTTCGCCGCCTTCGTCCCCGGGCTCGGTCATTCGATCGCCCAAGGTGGCCGCTACGACGACATCGGTGCCGATTTCGGGCGCGCGCGTCCGGCCACCGGCTTCTCCACCGACCTGAAGAGCCTGGTCACCCTCGGTGACATGCGGCTGGGCGAGCCGCTGTCCGGTATCTGGGCGCCGGACAGCCATGACCTGCCCTTGTGGCAGGCCATCCAGCGCCTGCGCCAGGAGGGCCAGCGCGTCGTCCAGGCGTTGCCAGGACAGGCCGATGCCGCGGCGCGGGAGGCGAGCTGTGATCGCCAACTGCTGCTGCGCGACGGTCGCTGGCAGGTCGTGGCACTGAATTCCTGAGTTTTCCCGCCGGCCGTGCCGGCACCGAGCTTCCGCAAAGAGGACAACTGTTATGGGTAAGAATGTCGTCGTCCTGGGCACCCAGTGGGGTGATGAGGGCAAAGGCAAGATCGTCGATCTGCTGACCGACGAGGCGGCCGCCGTAGTGCGCTACCAGGGCGGCCACAATGCCGGCCATACCCTGGTGATCGACGGTGAGAAAACCGTTCTGCACCTGATTCCCTCGGGCATCCTGCGTGAGAACGTGCAGTGCCTGATCGGCAATGGCGTGGTCGTCGCGCCCGTTGCGCTGATGCGCGAGATCATCAAGCTCGAAGAGAAGGGCGTGCCGGTGCGCGAGCGCCTGCGCATCAGTCCCTCCTGCACGCTGATCCTGCCCTACCACGTGGCTCTGGATCAGGCCCGCGAGAAGGCCCGTGGCGATGCCAAGATCGGCACCACCGGGCGCGGCATCGGTCCGGCCTATGAAGACAAGGTCGCGCGTCGCGGCCTGCGCATCGGCGATCTGTTCCATCGCGAACGTTTCGCCGCCAAGCTCGGCGAACTGCTGGACTTCCACAACTTCGTCCTGCAGCACTACTACAAGGAGCCGGCGGTCGATTTCCAGAAGACCCTGGACGAGGCGCTTGGCTATGCCGACGTGCTCAAGCCGATGATCACCGACGTCGCCGCGCGCCTGCACGAGCTGCGTCGCGAGAACGCGCACATCATGTTCGAGGGTGCGCAGGGTTCGCTGCTCGACATCGACCACGGCACCTATCCGTTCGTCACCAGCTCCAGCACCACTGCCGGCGGCACCGCCACCGGTTCGGGTTTCGGTCCGCTGTATCTGGACTACATCCTCGGCATCACCAAGGCCTACACCACCCGTGTCGGCTCCGGGCCGTTCCCCACCGAACTGTTCGACGAAACCGGCGCGTTCCTCGCCAAGCGTGGCCATGAGTTCGGTTCCACCACCGGTCGTGCGCGTCGCTGCGGTTGGTTCGATGCGGTGATCCTGCGTCGCGCCATCGAGATCAACAGCATTTCCGGCCTCTGCCTGACCAAGCTCGACGTGCTCGACGGTCTGGAAACTATCCGCATTTGCGTGGGCTACAAGGACGAGAACGGCGACGTGCTGGTCGATGCTCCGACCGACGCGGACAGCTATATCGGCCTGCAGCCGGTGTACGAGGACATGCCTGGCTGGAGCGAATCCACCGTGGGCGCGAAGAGCCTCGACGAGCTTCCGGCCAATGCGCGCGCTTACATCAAGCGCATCGAGGAGCTGGTCGGCGCACCGATCGACATCATCTCCACCGGTCCGGATCGCAACGAAACCATCGTTCTTCGTCACCCCTACTCCTGAGTCCGTTGAACGTCCGAAGGGCCGCCGTAGAGCGGCCCTTTTCATTGGTGAAGGAAATGTCGCATTTCGCGGCATGCCGATTGCTGAAGGGTTAAACAAATCCTGGTAGTCGCCGTTAACGGGTAACGGTCGTTAAGGAGTGTCGTCGTGTCAGCCATCCTGTCTCTGCTGCGAAGCCGCCTATTGCGGCCCGCGTTCATCGCCTTGGGCATTGCGCTGCTGGTGCAGGTGCTGGTGGCCGTTGCCCTGACTCGGGGCACGGTGAGTACCCTGACGGAAAAACTCGCTTCACGCTTGGGCGAGGACACGCAGAAGTTGTCCGCCGAACTGGAGCAGGCGAGGCAGGAGGTTTCTTCCGGGCTCAGCGGTTTGTCCGAGCAGACCCGTCAGCGCCTGTCGGCGTCGCTCAGCGAGCGGCTCAAGCAGGAGCAGGCCCAGCTGCGCGGCAGCCTGGAGGCGAACCTCAAGGATTCCGCCAACGATCTCGCCCAGTTGCTTGCCGCCGTCGCCCCCAAGGCGATGTGGGACAACGACGGGCCGGCGCTGTCCGAGTTCGCCCGCCGCGCGCAGCGCAACCCGAACGTGCTGTTCGTCGTCTACGACGACGCCAAGGGCGAGCACTTGACGCGTTACCTGAACCGGCAGAACCCCTTGATCATGGCGCTGCTGGAGCGCGGCACCGGCGAGCGCGCGTTGGACAAGGTTCTGGACGCCGCCGCCAACGACCCTTCGGTGCACCTGGTCGAGGCATCGATCAATCCCAACGGCGTGGAGATCGGCAAGGTCCGCCTCGGCGTCTCCACGGCGTCCATCGAAGCCCAGCTGCAGGCGCTCGATCAGCGCTTCACCGCACTGATCGCCAGCGGCGGCCAGCTGGTGGGCGAAAGCCTGGCCGGTGCCGCCACCGACAGCACGGCGGCGCTGACGGCTCGCCTGCAATCGGCCCGCGCGGCGGCGGACAGCATGAATGCCGGTACGCGCAAGACCGTCGACGAGGCGGCCGGCGAGCTGCGATGGCGCATCGGCCTCGCGCTGGTGCTGGTTGGCCTCGGTGTATTGCTGGTGCTTGCCGTGGTCCTGGGTCGTCGCGTGGTCAACCGGTTGCGGCTGCTGGTGGCGGCGCTCAACGACCTGGCGGCAGGCGAGGGCGACCTCACTCGCCGGGTGAAGCTGGATAGTCGCGACGAGCTCGGCGAGATGGCCGATGCGGTCAACCGGTTCATCGACAAACTGCAGCCGATCATTCGCAAGGCCGGCGACGTGGCCGTGCAGACCGGTACGGAAATCCAGGCGCTGGCCTCGCGCAGCCATGCGGCGGAAGCCGCGGCGGGGCGGCAGATGAACGAGGTGGCCGGCAGCCTCGAGGCGCTCGCCAGCATGACCGCCGAAGCCCAGGCGGAGAGCCGCACCATGCAGGAGGCCTTGCAGCGGGTCGGCGATATCCGGCGCGCGACGGAGGACAATGAGGCGATCGCCAAGCGCGTCGGCGGGCTCATCGGCGCGCTGGAAGAGCGCGTGCAGAACGGCTCCGAAGTGATCCAGCGGCTGGCGCTGCAGAGCGAGCAGATCGAAGTGGTGCTGTCGGTGATTCACGGGATCGCCGAGCAGACCAACCTCCTGGCGCTGAACGCGGCCATCGAGGCGGCCCGCGCCGGCGAGAGCGGACGTGGTTTCGCGGTGGTCGCCGACGAGGTGCGCGCGCTGGCGAGCAAGACCCAGCAGTCGACAGGCGATATCCAGGCGCACATCGGTGCGTTGCAGAAAGGTGCAAAGGAAGCGGTCGCGGCGATCTCCCAGGCCCAGGAGCGCGCCAGCGAAGGCTTGCAGGCCCTGCGCGACAGCGAACGGTTGCAGGAGGAAGTCCAGCGCGCGGTGGCCAGCGTGCACGGCGCCGTGGAGGCGGCGGCCCAGGCCGCGAAGCATCAGGCCGAGGGGGCGAACACCGTTCGCGGCAGGGTCGACGTGATCCACGCCGAGGCCCGGTTGTCCGCCGATGCGGTGGCGGAGACCGCACAAAGCGGCCGGGTGCTCGACGGTCTGGCGGCGCAGCTCAAGGCGAGCCTCGGGCAATTCAAGGCGTAGCGTTCAGCGGGCTGGAAGAAGCCGGGCCACGCGCCCGGCTTTTTTCATGTCGGCGCCTGTCGGATTTTTATCGCAGAAACGAAAAACCGAGCCATTCGGCTCGGTTCGTCTGAAGAGTGGTGCCCAGGAGAAGACTCGAACTTCCACGATGTTGCCATCGCTAGGACCTGAACCTAGTGCGTCTACCAATTCCGCCACCTGGGCACATTATTGCGACGATCGCTCGCCGGCTTTTGGCAACTTTCGTCGGCGAACCGACCGGATATTGCCTTCCGCTTAAACGACAAACCGAGCCTCGCGGCTCGGTTTATCTGAAGAGTGGTGCCCAGGAGAAGACTCGAACTTCCACGGTGTTGCCACCGCTAGGACCTGAACCTAGTGCGTCTACCAATTCCGCCACCTGGGCACTGGATGCGATGATTACTCATCGACTTCCGTGTTACAACGTCTGTGCAACGCTGTGGGCGCGAAATATACGGACGATGTTTTCCCTTGTAAACCCCTGACGGCGAAAAAAATAATTGTCCGCCCAAAGCTGCGCGCCGGGTGGAATTCGCGCTTCAATAGGCATATGAGCGAGACAACAGAATCAACAGACAAGGTGACCTTTCCCTGATGGCCGACTGGCAATCCCTCGATCCCGAGGCCGCCCGCGAGGCGGAAAAATACGAAAACCCCATCCCCAGCCGCGAGCTGATCCTCAAGCGCCTCGACGAGCGTGGCGCTCCCGCCAGCCGCGAGCAGTTGGTCGAGGAGTTTGGGCTGACCACCGAAGATCAACTGGAAGCCCTGCGTCGCCGGTTGCGCGCAATGGAGCGCGATGGGCAGCTTATCTATACGCGCCGGGGGACCTATGCCCCGGTGGACAAGCTCGACCTGATCTGCGGCCGCGTCAGCGGGCACCGCGACGGTTTCGGCTTCCTGGTTCCCGACGATGGCAGCGACGACCTGTTCCTCAGCCCGGCACAGATGCGTCTGGTATTCGACGGCGATCGCGCCCTGGCGCGGGTCGCCGGGCTGGATCGGCGCGGTCGCCGCGAAGGTGCGATCGTCGAGGTGATCTCTCGCGGTCACGAGCGAATCGTCGGGCGCTATTACGAAGAGAGCGGCATCGGTTTCGTGATTCCGGATAACCCGAAGATCCAGCAGGAAGTGCTGATCAGTCCCGGGCGCACCTCCGGCGCGAAGATCGGCCAGTTCGTCGAGGTGGAAATCACCCACTGGCCGACGCCGCGCTTCCAGCCGCAGGGCGATATCGTCGAAGTGGTCGGCAACTACATGGCGCCGGGCATGGAGATCGACGTGGCGCTGCGCAGCTACGACATTCCCCATGTGTGGCCGGCGGCCGTCGAGAAGGAAGCCGCGCGGCTGAAGCCGGAAGTGGAGGAGAAGGACAAGGAGAAGCGCGTCGACCTGCGCCACCTGCCTTTCGTCACCATCGATGGCGAGGACGCCCGCGACTTCGACGACGCCGTTTTCTGCGAGAAGAACGGCAGCAACTGGCGGCTGTTCTCCGGTGGCTGGAAGCTCTACGTGGCGATCGCCGACGTGTCGCACTACGTCAAGGTCGGCTCGGCGCTGGATGAGGAAGCGACCAATCGCGGCAACTCGGTGTACTTCCCCGAGCGCGTGGTGCCGATGCTTCCGGAGGTGCTTTCCAATGGCCTCTGCTCGCTGAACCCGCATGTCGACCGCCTGGCGCTGGTGTGCGAGATGACCATCTCCAAGACCGGCAAGCTGACCGACTACCAGTTCTGCGAGGCGGTTATCCACTCCCATGCACGGCTGACCTACAACAAGGTCAGCGCCATGCTCGAGCAGCCCAAGAGCAGCGAGGGCAAGGCCCTGCGCAGCGAGTACAGCGAAGTGCTGCCGCACCTCAAGCAGCTGTATTCGCTCTACCAGGTTCTTCTCGAGGCCCGTCACAGTCGCGGCGCTATCGATTTCGAAACCCAGGAGACGCGTATCATCTTCGGCTCCGGGCGGAAGATTGCCGAAATCCGTCCGACCCAGCGTAACGATGCACACAAGCTGATCGAGGAATGCATGCTGGCGGCCAACGTCGCCACCGCCGAGTTCCTCAAGAAGCACGAGATCCCGGCCCTCTACCGCGTGCACGACGGCCCGCCGCCGGAGCGCCTGGAGAAGCTTCGTGCATTCCTCGGCGAGCTGGGGCTGACCCTGCATCGCGGCAAGGAAGGCCCGTCGCCGAAGGATTACCAGGCGCTGCTGCAGACGATCCAGGACCGCCCGGACTTCCACCTGATCCAGACCGTGATGCTGCGCTCGTTGAGCCAGGCGGTGTACAGCGCCGACAACCACGGCCACTTCGGCCTGAATTACGAGGCCTACACGCACTTCACCTCGCCGATCCGTCGCTATCCGGACCTGCTCACCCACCGCGCGATTCGCAGCGTGATCCGCTCCAAGCGCGATACGCCGCACGTCAAGCGCGTCGGCGCGGCCGTGATGCCGAAGGCACGCATCTATCCCTACGACGAGCAGGCGCTGGAGCAACTTGGTGAGCAGTGCTCGCTGACCGAGCGGCGCGCCGACGAGGCGACCCGCGACGTGGTGAACTGGCTCAAGTGCGAGTTCATGAAGGATCGCGTCGGCGAGAGCTTCGCCGGGGTGATCACCGCGGTGACCGGTTTCGGCATCTTCGTCGAGCTGAAGGACATCTACGTCGAAGGCCTGGTGCACGTGACCGCGCTGCCCGGCGATTACTACCACTTCGATGCCGTACACCATCGGCTAGCCGGTGAGAAGACCGGGCGCAGCTTCCGCCTCGGCGACAGCGTCGAGGTGCGGGTGATGCGCGTCGACCTGGACGAGCGCAAGATCGATTTCGAGCTGGCCGAGAAGCAGCTGGAAAAGCCGATCGGACGCAAGAACCGCACGGGCGAGAAGCCTTCCACTGGCGGTGGACGAGGCAAGTCGGGCGATGCGACGAAGTCGTCTTCGGCTTCCGGCACGTCCGCGCCGCGACGCAGCTCGAAGGGCGCCGACGCGGCCGGGGGCGATGACGCCATCGGCAATACCGACGTGAACAAGAGCCGGGCCCTCAAGCAGGCGCTGCTCTCCGAGGCCAAGAGTGGCAAGTCGGGCAAGCCGGCCGCGTCCGGCGGCCAGGCGGCGGGCAAGTCCACGCGTCATCGCAAGGGGCCGCCCAAGGCGGCCGCGGGAGACGCGCCGCGCAAGCGTAAGGCCAAGTCATGAGCGAGCTGGAAAAAGTCTACGGCGTGCACGCCGTAGAGGCTCTGCTGCGCCACCATCCCAAGCGGGTCAAGCAGCTCTGGCTGGCCGAGGGGCGCCAGGACCCGCGCGTGCAGACACTGGTCGAGCTGGCCAGGCAGGCGCGCGTAAGCACCGGGACCCGTGACCGTCGCGAACTGGACGAGTGGGCCGAGGGCGTGCACCAGGGCGTCGTCGCCGAGGTCAGCCCCAGCCAGGTCTGGGGCGAGAACATGCTCGAGGAATTGCTCGAGCGCGCCGAAGGCCCGCCGCTGTTGCTGGTACTGGACGGCGTCACCGATCCGCACAACCTGGGTGCCTGCCTGCGTACCGCGGATGCCGCCGGGGTGCTGGCGGTGATCGTGCCCAAGGACAAGTCCGCGACGCTCAACGCCACGGTGCGCAAGGTGGCCTGCGGCGCCGCCGAGGTGATCCCGCTGGTGGCGGTGACCAACCTCGCGCGCACGCTGGAGAAGTTGCAGCAGCGCGGCCTGTGGATCGTCGGTACTGCCGGCGAGGCGGATCAGGACATCTATGCGCTCGACATGAGTGGGCCGACGGTGCTGATCATGGGGGCCGAAGGCAAGGGCATGCGTCGCCTGACTCGCGAGCACTGCGACTACCTGGCGCGTCTGCCGATGTCCGGCAGTGTCAGCAGCCTCAACGTATCCGTGGCAACCGGCGTCTGCCTGTTCGAGGCCGTGCGCCAGCGCCGCAGCAAGCTACCGGGCTAAGCCCCAACAACGTTCTGTCCCGTCGCGCCACGCTCGACGGGCAGCCTCCCGAGGCGCCGAACCCTTACCTGCGAACGACATTCGAAGCGTGGGTGAGGAAGGCCCAGAGGCCTATCGGAGGTCAGTAATGCAGTGTCCTGATTTCGAGAGCTTGTTCAGGCTTTCGCCCAATGCCTATCTGTTGTTGAGCCCCGAGCTGATCATCCTCGACGCCAGCCATGCCTACCTGCGGACTACCGGCCGCAGCCGCGCTGAACTGCTTGGTCAGCGCATCGATGAGGCGTTTCCGCCCGATCCGCTGCAGCCTGAAAGTACGGCCATCGCCGACCTGATGGCTTCGTTCCAGCGCGTCCTAAGCCGCAAGGCGCTCGATACCCTGCCGCTGATCCGCTACGCCATCGCGCGCGAGGGCACTAAGGGCGTGGTTTTCGAGGACCGGTTCTGGAGCGCGACCCACACGCCGATCCTCAACGCCGCCGGCGACGTGCAGATGATTCTGCAGCACACCGTCGACGTCACCGACCTGCAGGCGATGAAGCTAGCGTTGCGCGAGTCCGCCGGTGCCCAGCCGCAGGCGCAGCGCGAAGAAGGCGTGCTGTCGCGCGCGCGGGCGATGCAGGCCGAGGGTTACCAGTTGCGCCAGCTGTTCGAGCAGGCGCCGGGATTCATCTGCTTTCTGCGCGGTGAGCAACACGTCTTCGAGCTGACCAATCCGGCCTACGAGCGCCTGGTCGGCGAGCGCACACTGCTGGGGCGACCGCTGCGCGAGGCGCTTCCCGAGCTGCATGAGCAGGGGTTCTTCGAGCTGTTCGATCACGTCTACCAGAGCGGTCAGGCGTACGTTGGCAAGAAGAGCCGCGTGCAGCTGCAGCGCCAGCCCGGTGTGCTGGACGAGTTGTACGTCGACTTCATCCTGCAGCCGATCACCGAGTCGGACGGCACGGTGTCGGGGATTTTCGTCCAGGGCAGCGACGTCAGCGAGCAGAAGCGTAGCGAGGACGAGCTGGCCGGCTATCGCCAGCACCTCGAGGAGCTGGTGGCGGCGCGTACCGCCGAGCTGGAGAAGAGCGAAGCCGAGCGCCGGCAGACCGAAGAGGAACTGCTGCAGGTGCGCAAGCTGGAGGCCATAGGCCAGCTCACCGGTGGCATCGCCCATGACTTCAATAACGTGCTGCAGGTCATTGGAGGCAACCTGCAACTGCTGCGCCGCTCGCTTGGGGACGACGCCACCAGCCTGCGCCGCCTCGAATCGGCGGTCGCCGGCGTGGAGAAGGGCGCGCGCCTGGCCTCGCAGCTGTTGGCGTTCGCCCGTCGCCAACCCCTGATGCCCAGGACGCTGGACATGGGCGACCTGTTGCAGCGCATGAACGAGCTGCTGCAGCGCTCGCTGGGCGAGGGCACGTCCATCCAGCTCGAGATCGACGACGGACTCTGGTCGACGTTCGCCGACGTCGGGAATCTCGAGGCGGTGCTCCTCAATCTCGTGATCAACGCGCGCGACGCGATGCAGGGCAATGGCGGCGTCCTGCGCCTGCAGGTGCGCAACGTCACGCTCGATCAGCAGTATGCGGACAGCCATGGCGACGTGCTCGTTGGCGACTACGTGCAGCTCAGCGTGGTCGACGAAGGCTGCGGCATGAGCCCCGAGGTGCTGGAGCGCGCCTTCGAGCCGTTCTTCACCACCAAAGGCGGGCGCGGTGGCAGCGGGCTCGGCTTGAGCATGGCCTACGGTTTCGTCAAGCAGAGCGGCGGGCACATCACCTTGGCCAGCGAAGAGGACGGCGGCACCGCCGTGGTCATCTATCTGCCGCGTTTCCTCGAGGAAGACGAGGCCGTAGATGCGAGCCTGCCCGACGGGTCGACGCTGCAGCCTGCCGAGCCCGCCGAGGAGGCGCCGCAAACCGAGGCGGCCCCGGCGTCCGGGCTGAGCATCCTTTTCGTCGAGGACGATTTCACCCTGCGCATGCTCACCGGCGAGGTGATCGAGGAACTGGGCCATCGCGTACATGCCTGCGAGTCCGCCGAAGAGGCGCTGCAGGTGCTGCAGGGCGAGCGCTTCGACGTGCTGCTCACCGACATCGGGCTGGGCGGGATGTCCGGGCTGGAGCTGCTGCGCGCGGTTGCGCCGAACCATCCGCAGCTCAAGCTGGTGATCGCTTCCGGCTATCCGGTGGATGCGTGCAAGGAAGGCGTGCCGGCGGCGCAGGTCCTTCTCAAGCCCTACGACCTGCAGCAGGTGCGCGAGCTGCTGGCCGCGCTGGCGGGCTAGCCGACCAGGCTGGGCGGGCTGGTTAAATATTCGCCAGTTCGCCTTGCGCGGCCCATCACCCTTCACTAGAATGGCGCCCCTTGCCGAGTGGGCAGGCGTTCGCGCGCCTCCTTCCGGGCAAGGCCAAAACGAGAAATTTCACTCCTTGCCTGACCGGTTCTCCCGGCAGGCTACAACCCGTAAGGAGCATTCATGCGTCATTACGAAATCATCTTCCTGGTCCATCCGGATCAGAGCGAGCAGGTCGGCGGCATGGTCGAGCGCTATACCAAGCTCATCGAAGAAGACGGCGGCAAGATCCATCGTCTGGAAGATTGGGGCCGTCGTCAGCTGGCTTATGCCATCAACAACGTGCACAAAGCGCACTACATCATGCTCAACGTAGAGTGCAGCGGCAAAGTCCTGTCCGAACTGGAAGACAACTTCCGTTATAACGATGCCGTGATCCGTAACCTGGTCATCCGTCGCGACGAAGCCGTTACCGGCCAGTCCGAGATGCTCAAGGCCGAAGAGAACCGCAGCGAGCGCCGTGAGCGCCGCGATCGCGTTGAAAGCCCTGACGGCGCCGATGGCGACGACAGCGACAACGCTGACGAGTAATCACCGGATCTATTGAGGAGCCACTTTCATGGCACGTTTCTTCCGTCGTCGTAAATTCTGCCGTTTCACCGCTGAAGGCGTTAAAGAGATCGATTTCAAGGATCTCAACACCCTGAAAGCCTACGTTTCTGAAACCGGCAAGATCGTTCCTAGCCGTATCACCGGCACCAAGGCCAAGTATCAGCGTCAGCTGGCAACCGCTATCAAACGCGCTCGCTACCTGGCCCTGCTGCCCTACACCGACAGCCACGGCCGTTGAGACGGGCAGTCGACGCAAGCAAGGGATAGATGAGTAGGCATGCGCGCATTCGCTGATTTCGTCATGCGCGGCCGCATGCAGGCCACCCTGGTGGTGGTCGGGGCCGCGGCGTTGCCGCTGTTGTTCTGGCTGAGTGCGGCCGCGGGCAGTCTGGTGCTGCTGCGGCGCGGGTTGAGCGATGCCCTGGGCATCGTCGCCTGGGCACTTTTGCCGGCGCTGGTCTGGTGGTACTTCGGCGAGCCGCGCACCCTGATGGTGTTGCTCGGTTCGCTGGGGCTGGCACTGGTGCTGCGTGGCGCTGTTTCGTGGACGCGTGTGTTGCTGGTCAGCGTACCGCTGGGCCTGGTCTACGGCCTGGTTCTGGGTGCGGTTTTCGGCGAGCCGATCGCGGCCATGGCGGGTGAGTTGCAGAAGCTCATGCCGCAGGTGCTCGATGGCGTCTACCAGCAGATGTCGGCAGGCGAGCGAGTACGCCTGGAGAGCCTGTTGGCGCCAGTGCTGACCGGACTGATGGCTGCGTTGTTGCAGGTCCTCAGCCTGCTCAGCCTGATGCTCGGGCGCTACTGGCAGGCGGCGCTTTACAACCCCGGGGGTTTCGGTAGCGAGTTTCGCGCGCTGAGGCTGCCGGTGCCGGTCACGCTGATGCTGGTCGCCGGCATGCTGCTGGGCCCCAATCTGGGGCCGCAGATGGCCATGCTGACGCCGCTGTGCAGCGTGCCGCTGGCGTTCGCCGGTATCGGCCTGATGCACGGCCTGGTGGCCGGTGGCGCGTTGAGCCGGTTCTGGCTGGTTGGCCTGTACATAACGCTGCTGGTGTTCATGCAGCTGATCTATCCGTTGCTGGTGGTCCTGGCCATCGTCGACAGCTTGTTTGATTTTCGCGGACGCACGGGGCGCAAGAGCGGTCCGGATTCCGCGGACGGTGAAGGTTAAAAGTTCAAGAGGTAAGACCCAAATGGAAATCATCCTGCTGGAAAAAATCGCCAACCTGGGCAACCTGGGCGACAAGGTGAACGTCAAGGCCGGTTACGGTCGCAACTACCTGCTGCCGCAAGGCAAGGCCACTGCTGCCACCGCCGCCAACGTCGCTGCGTTCGAAGAGCGCCGCGCCGAGCTGGAAAAAGCTGCTGCCGACCGTAAGGCTTCCGCCGAAACGCGTGCTGCTCAGCTGGCCGAGCTGGAAGTCACCATCACCGCGACCGCGGGCGATGAGGGCAAACTGTTCGGTTCTATCGGTACCCACGACATCGCCGACGCACTGACCGCCTCCGGCGTCGAAGTGGCGAAGAGCGAAGTCCGTCTGCCGAACGGCACCATCCGTCAGGTCGGTGAATACGACGTGGCCGTGCACCTGCACAGCGACGTCGAAGCCACCGTCAAACTGATTGTGGTGGCCGCCTAAGTCGGGCGACCGCAGGCCCCGCATTCAGCGGGTCTGCTTACAATCGGGCACGACATTGCGCAAGCGATGCCGTGCCCGTTGTTTTTCAGGCGGCGTTAACGCCGTATCCTGTCCGAAATTTTTGCGTGATCATCGATCGCGCCGCTAAATCCATCGCTCGTCTCGAATCGCCGCCGACTCCTATGAACGACATCAGCATCCCGCAGCAATACGACCTGGAAACCGCCGCGCTCAAGGTGCCGCCCCATTCCATCGAGGCCGAACAGGCCGTGCTTGGCGGTCTGATGCTGGACAACAATGCGTGGGAGCGCGTGCTTGATCAGGTCTCCGATGGCGACTTCTACCGGCATGACCACCGGCTGATCTTCCGGGCGATCTTCAAGCTGGCCGAGCGCAACTCGCCGTTCGACGTGGTGACCCTTTCCGAGCAACTGGACAAGGAAGGCCAGCTCAGCCAGGTCGGCGGCCTGGCCTATCTTGGTGAGCTGGCGAAGAACACGCCGTCGGTGGCCAACATCAAGGCCTACGCGCAGATCATCCGCGAGCGCGCCACGCTGCGTCAGCTGATCGGCATCAGCGCCGAAATCGCCGACAGCGCCTACGCCCCCCAGGGGCGTACGGGCGAGGAGATTCTCGACGAGGCCGAGCGGCTGATCTTCCAGATCGCCGAGGCGCGGCCGAAGACCGGCGGGCCGGTCGGGATCAACGACATCCTGGTCAAGGCCATCGATCGTATCGATTCGCTGTTCAACAACGGTGACGCGATCACCGGCCTGTCCACCGGCTTCAACGACCTGGATGCGCAGACCAGCGGCCTGCAGCCGGCCGACCTGATCATCGTTGCCGGCCGTCCGTCGATGGGCAAGACCACCTTCGCGATGAACCTGGTGGAAAACGCGCTGATGCGCAGCGACAAGGCGATCCTGGTGTTTTCCCTGGAGATGCCTTCCGAATCCATCGTGATTCGTATGCTCGCTTCCCTCGGCCGCATCGACCAGACCAAGGTGCGTGCCGGCCGCCTGGATGACGACGACTGGCCGCGCCTGACCTCGGCGGTCAACCTGCTCAACGACCGCAAGCTGTTCATCGACGACACCGCCGGCATCAGCCCGTCGGAGATGCGCGCGCGCAGCCGGCGCCTGGCGCGCGAGCACGGCGAGATAGGCCTGATCATGGTCGACTACCTGCAGCTCATGCAGATCCCCGGTTCCAGCGGTGATAGCCGGGTCAACGAGATCTCCGAAATCTCGCGCTCGCTGAAGGCCCTGGCCAAGGAATTCAACTGCCCGGTGGTCGCCCTGTCGCAGCTCAACCGTGGTCTGGAACAGCGCCCGAACAAGCGCCCGATCAACTCCGACCTGCGTGAATCCGGCGCCATCGAGCAGGACGCCGACATCATCATGTTCGTCTATCGGGACGAGGTGTATCACCCGGAAACCGAGTTCAAGGGCGTCGCCGAAATCATCATCGGCAAGCAGCGTAACGGTCCCATCGGCACCACGCGGCTGGCTTTCCTCGGCAAGTACTCGCGCTTCGAGAACCTAGCGCCGGGCAGCTACCAGTTCGACGACGAGTAAGTTCGCGTCCGTCGCGGCGGTCCTCGCCGCCAATCAATGAAACCTGCGCCGTGGCGCTACCATGGCGCTCCCGTTTTCCTTTCAGGATATCCAGCATGCGTCCGCTGTTCGCCCAGATCGACCTGGCCGCCGTTCGCCACAACCACGCCTTCGCCAAGCGCTGCGCGCCCGGTCGCCAGGTGTTCGCGGTGGTCAAGGCGAATGCCTACGGACACGGCGTGCGCGAGGTGGTCACAGCGCTGCACGACGAGGCCGACGGTTTCGCCGTGGCCAGCCTGGAGGAGGGCGCCGAGGTTCGCGCGATGCACGATGGCGCGCGCATCCTGTTGCTCGAGGGCTGCTTCGAGGCGGGCGAGTACGCCGTTGCCGCACGGCTGCGCATCGACGTGGTGGTGCAGGGGGTGGAGCAGGCCGAGGCGCTGCTCGCCAGTCGCCTGCCGGCACCGCTCAACGTCTGGCTGAAGCTGGATTCGGGCATGCACCGCCTGGGTTTCGACGCCGATGCGCTGCGCGCCTGGCATCCGCGCCTGGCCCAGACCGATCAGGTCGCCGAACTCAACCTGATGAGCCACTTCGCCTGTTCCGACGAGCGCAACCATCCGCTCACCGAGGCGCAGCTGGAGCAGTTCCTCGGGTTGCTCGACCTGGATTTCGCCCAGCGCAGCCTGGCCAACTCGGCGGCCGTGCTGACCCTGCCGGCCGCGCACATGGACTGGATTCGCCCTGGGATCATGCTCTACGGCGCCACGCCGTTCGCCGAGCTTTCCGCCGCCGAGCTGGGGCTCAAGCCGGTGATGAGCCTGAATGCGCAACTGATCGCGGTGCGCGACGTGGCCGCCGGTGAAAGTGTCGGCTACGGCGCCGGTTGGGTGGCTGCGCGGCCCTCGCGCATCGGCACGGTGAGCTGCGGGTACGCCGATGGCTATCCGCGCAACGCGCCGGCCGGCACGCCGGCGATCATCCGCGGCCAGCGCGCGCCGCTGGCCGGACGCGTGTGCATGGACCTGCTGATGATAGACCTGACGGACCTGCCGGAAGCCGGCGTCGGCGATGCCGTCGAACTGTGGGGCGCGCAATTGCCGGTGGACGAGATAGCGGCGGCCTGCGGCACGGTCGGCTACGAGTTGCTGACCAAGGTCACCGCCCGCGTGCCGCGCCGTTATCGTTCCTAGGCTCCGGCGTCCGCCGGGCCGTCCGGCCACTCCTCGCCGCCACTGACGGCCGCCGCCGAGCGGCCACCGCGTTTGACTTCGTAGAGCGCCGAGTCGGCCGCCTGGTAAAGGCTGGCGAAGTGGGTGGCGTGGCGCGGATAGAACGCCACGCCGATGCTCACCGTCACCCACAGGTGATAGCTGGCGTAGGCCACCGGCTGCGAGAGCTTGTTCAACAGACGGTCGGCGATCATCTTCGCGTGGCTTTCCGCATCCGGTCCGCAGATCAGCACGGCGAATTCGTCGCCGCCCAGCCGCGCCACGCTGTCGAGGCCGCGCACGCTCTCGCGAAGGCGGGCGGCGATGGTGCGCAGCATCATGTCGCCGGCGTCGTGGCCGTGCCGGTCGTTGATCGGCTTGAAGTGATCGAGGTCGATCAGCATCAGCGCGAAGCTTTCGCCGCGGCGGATGGCGTTGGCCATGGCGTTGTCCACCCGTTCGATCAGATGGCGGCGATTCGGCAGCTCGGTGAGCGGGTCGTGGAAGGCCGCCAGCTCCAGTTCCTGCTCGCGCTGCGAGAGTCGCTGGTTGCTCGCTGCAAGTTCCGCGGTGCGCTGCTTCACCGCCCGTTGCAACTCGGCCTCGCTGGCCTGGATTTGCGCCAGGCGCGCGGTCTTCTCGCGGTCGGCCTGCTCCAGGGCGATCGCCTTGTCCTGCTTGAGCATCTGGATGCGGTAGGCCAGGGCGAAGGAAAACAGGATCGATTCGGCCGCCACCGCCAGGGGGAACACGTAGGCGTTCCACGCCGAGGGCTGCACCACGCCGGTGGCGCGTAGCAGCAACAGGCCGACGCTGGCGAGGATCACGCCGTAGCCGCACAGGTAAAGGTACGCCGGGAAGTAGCCCTGGCGGCCGCGCACCACCGCTGACCAGAGCGCGCCGGGGATGCTGGTCAGCGCCAGCACGACGAACAGCCAGGCGCCGAAGCCGCGCCAGCCGAGGCCGTCGAAGATCACGGCGATCACGTAGAGCGCGCAGGACAGATCCAGCAGCCGATGCGCCCAGCGCACGTGCTGGCGGGTCTGCAGCAGGTTCTGGGTGAAGCGGCAGGCGCCGAAGCCCCAGAGCGCCGGAATGCTGATGCGGTCCAGCCAGAAGGGCACCGGCGAATCCGGCCAGAGGTACTGGAAGCCGTGTCCGCTCATGCTGAGGATCATCAGCAGCGCGCCGGCGGTGGTCGTCACGTACCAGAAATAGGCGGCGTCGCGCAGGCTGAGGAAGATGAACAGGTTGTACAGCAGCAGCGCCAGGATAATTCCGTAGATCACCCCGAGGTAGAGGTTTTCCTGGGCGGCGAACCGGTCCAGGTCGCCCAGTTGCCAGATTTTCAGGGGGAAGGAATTGCCGGCCGGGTCGAAGCTGCGCAGGTAGAAGGTCAGCGGCTGCTCACCCAGCGCCGGCAGGGCGAACAGCATGCGCCGGTAAGCATGGTCGCGGCCTTCGGCGAAGCTGACCCGCTCGCCGGACTGGCGCGTGTGCCAGCCGCCGTCCTCGCCCGGCAGGTACAGCCGCAGGTCGAGCAGCGTCACCGAGCCGACCTCCAGCCACCACAGTGCCGGGGCATCGGCGCCGCGCTGCAGGCTGACCTTGATCCACCAGGGATTGCGGCTCTGGCCGACGCTGGCCCTGCCGTCGGCGGGCTGGAAGCGCGCCTGCACGGCCGGGTCGGCGAGGTCGGCGATGCTCAACTGGCCGCCGACGTCTTCGAGCAGTTCGATCTGCCCGTTGAGCGTTCGTCCACTGTCATCCTGATTGATCAGTACCGGTGCCGCCTGCACCGCGCCCAGCGCGAACAGTACGGCGAGGAAGATCATTGCACGCATCCAAGCGCTCCCTGGTGGATTGGACGTCTGGAGCGTCCCTGTCGCCTGAATATAAGCACAGCCCATCGTCCAATGGCAGGCGCCCGGTCGGGAAAGACCCTGCTGCACGGTCGGACTTGTTCATTTTTTGTGCTATATTCCGCGGCCGTGAAATTCAGCCGGTCCCCTGACGATGCAAGCCGCCAAGCCGTTGTTCGACTATCCCAAGTACTGGGCCGAGTGTTTCGGCCCCGCGCCCTTCCTGCCGATGAGTCGCCAGGAAATGGATCGGCTCGGCTGGGACAGTTGCGACATCATCATCGTCACCGGCGATGCCTATGTCGATCACCCGTCCTTCGGCATGGCCATCATCGGCCGCCTGCTGGAGTCGCAGGGTTTCCGCGTCGGCATCATCGCGCAGCCGGATTGGCAGTCGAAAGACGATTTCATGAAGCTCGGCGAGCCGAACCTGTTCTTCGGCGTCGCCGCCGGCAACATGGATTCGATGATCAACCGCTACACGGCCGACAAGAAAATTCGCTCCGACGACGCCTACACGCCGGGCGGCCTGGCCGGCAAGCGCCCGGATCGCGCCAGCCTGGTCTACAGCCAGCGCTGCAAGGAGGCCTACAAGCATGTGCCGATCGTGCTCGGCGGCATCGAGGCCTCGCTGCGTCGCATCGCGCATTACGACTACTGGCAGGATCGGGTTCGTCATTCGATCCTGATCGACGCCTGCGCCGATATCCTGCTCTACGGCAACGCCGAGCGCGCGGTGGTGGAGATCGCCCAGCGCCTGTCGTTCGGGCAGAAGATCGAGGACATCACCGATATCCGCGGTACCGCCTTCGTCCGCCGCGATACGCCCGCCGGCTGGTACGAGATCGACTCCACGCGCATCGACCGTCCGGGCAAGATCGACAAGATCATCAATCCGTACGTCAACACCCAGGACACCGCCGCCTGCGCCATCGAGCAGGAGAAAGGACCGCTCGAGGACCCGAACGAAGCCAAGGTCGTGCAGTTGCTGCCGAGCCCGAAGCTGACCCGCGACAAGACCGTTATCCGCCTGCCGTCCTTCGAGAAGGTGCGCAGCGACGCCGTGCTCTACGCCCACGCCAACCGCGTGCTGCACCTGGAAACCAACCCGGGCAACGCCCGCGCGCTGGTGCAGAAGCATGGCGAGGTCGACGTCTGGTTCAACCCGCCGCCCATTCCGATGAGCACCGAGGAAATGGACTACGTGTTCGGCATGCCCTACCAGCGCGTGCCCCACCCGGCGTATGGCAAGGAGAAGATTCCGGCCTACGAGATGATCCGTTTCTCGGTGAACATCATGCGGGGCTGCTTCGGCGGCTGCACCTTCTGCTCGATCACCGAGCACGAAGGCCGGATCATCCAGAACCGTTCCGAGGAGTCGATCATTCGCGAGATCGAGGAGATCCGCGACAAGGTGCCGGGCTTCACCGGGGTGATTTCCGACCTCGGCGGACCGACCGCGAACATGTACCGCATCGCCTGCAAGAGCCCGGAAATCGAATCCGCGTGCCGCAAGCCGTCCTGCGTATTCCCGGGCATCTGCCCGAACCTGAACACCGACCATTCCTCGCTGATCCAGCTGTACCGCAGCGCCCGTGCGTTGCCCGGCGTGAAGAAGATCCTCATCGCCTCGGGCCTGCGCTACGACCTCGCCGTCGAGTCGCCGGAGTACGTCCGGGAACTGGTCACCCACCACGTCGGTGGCTACCTGAAGATCGCCCCGGAGCACACCGAGGAAGGTCCGCTCAACCAGATGATGAAACCGGGCATCGGCACCTATGACCGGTTCAAGCGCATGTTCGAGCGGTTCTCCAAGGAAGCGGGCAAGGAGCAGTACCTGATCCCGTACTTCATCGCCGCGCATCCGGGCACCACCGACGAAGACATGATGAACCTGGCCCTGTGGCTCAAGGGCAACGGCTTCCGTGCCGACCAGGTGCAGGCGTTCTATCCGTCGCCGATGGCGTCGGCCACCGCGATGTATCACTCGGGCAAGAACCCGTTGCGCAAGGTGACCTACAAGAGCGAGGGGGTCACCATCGTCAAGAGCGAGGAGCAGCGCCGCCTTCACAAGGCCTTCCTGCGCTACCACGACCCGAAGGGCTGGCCGATGCTGCGGGAGGCGCTGACCCGCATGGGCCGCGCCGATCTGATCGGGCCGGGCAAACACCAGTTGATTCCCCTGCACCAGCCGGCGACCGACGGCTACCAGAGCGCCCGGCGCAAGAATTCCACGCCAGCCGGCAGCCACAAGGTCGCCAAGGAACAGAAGATCCTCACTCAGCACACCGGCCTGCCGCCGCGCGGCAGCGACGGCAGCAAGCCGTGGGACAAGCGCGAGGAGGCCAAGGCGGCCGCCCAGGCGCGGCGTCAGGCGGATCGGGCCGGCGGTGCGCCGCCCAAGGGCAAGGGCAAGAAGCCGGCGCGCCCCGTAGCGCCACGCTAACGGGTGTTGCATCCCGGTGAGCGACGCAGGGCGCTCCTTCCGGGACTTACTTCGTATCGAATTCTTCCAGCACCGGTCGTCGGTGTATCCCTGCTTTACCGAGACGCCCCGACCCTGTTTTCCCTGCAGCAACCGCCTCCGCCGCCGGGTCAGCTTGCCGCAGGGCGGTCGATGCCCCATCCTTGACCGTGTCGCGCATGCGCCGGCGGCCCGTGCTCCCTCATGGTGCCGGCGGGCGTAGACCGCTCCCTGCATGGGCCCGATTGGCTGGCATGGGTCTTGCGCGTCGCAAGTCATCGCCCAGGCCCGCAGGAGGCTCGTCGTGTCGATCCATGTCGCGTTGCACCATGTAACCCACTATCGCTACGACCGCCTGGTCGAACTCGGCGCCCAGATCGTGCGTTTGCGCCCGGCGCCCCACAGCCGTACACGCATCCTTTCCTATTCGCTCAAGGTCCTGCCCGAGAAGCACTTCATCAACTGGCAGCAGGACCCCCAGGGCAACTACCTGGCGCGCCTGGTGTTCCCCGAGAAGACCCGCGAATTCAAGGTCGAGGTCGACCTGGTCGCCGAGATGGCGGTGTTCAACCCCTTCGATTTCTTCCTCGAACCCTATGCCGAGAAGATTCCCTTCGCCTACACCGGCGAGGAAAAACGCGAGCTGGCGCCCTACCTGGTGCAACTGCCGCTGACGCCAAAGTTCGAGGCCTATCTCGCCGGTATCGACCGCACCGCCACGCCCAGCGTGGACTTCCTCGTCGCGCTCAACCAGCGCCTGGCGAAGGACATCCGCTACCTGATCCGCATGGAGCCGGGCGTGCAGACGCCTGAGGAAACCCTGGTCAGCGCCGCCGGTTCCTGCCGCGACTCGGCCTGGCTGCTGGTGCAACTGTTGCGTCATCTGGGCCTGGCCGCGCGCTTCGTCTCGGGTTATCTGATCCAGCTCACCGCCGACGTGAAATCCCTCGACGGGCCGAGCGGCACCGATGTCGACTTCACCGACCTGCACGCATGGTGCGAGGTCTACCTGCCGGGCGCCGGCTGGATCGGCCTGGACGCCACCAGCGGCCTGTTCGCCGGCGAAGGCCACATCCCGCTGGCCTGCAGCCCCGAGCCGTCGTCCGCGGCGCCGATCAGCGGCGCGGTGGAGAAGTCCGAGGTCGAGTTCAGCCACGACATGCGCATCGAGCGCATCTGGGAAGCGCCGCGCGTCACCAAGCCCTACAGCGACGAGCAGTGGCAGGCCATCGACCATCTCGGGCGGAAGATCGACGCCGACCTCAAGCGCGACGACGTGCGCCTGACCATGGGCGGCGAGCCGACCTTCGTCGCCCTCGACTACCCCGACGATGCCGAGTGGAACACCGCCGCGCTCGGTCCGAACAAACGCAGGCTGGCCGCCGAACTGTTCCACCGCCTGCGCGAGCACTATGCGCCGAATGCACTGGTGCACTTCGGCCAGGGCAAGTGGTATCCGGGCGAGCAACTGCCGCGCTGGTCGCTGAACTGCTTCTGGCGCCGCGACGGCGAGCCGATCTGGCAGGACCCGGCGCTCTACGCCGACGAAACCCGCTACTACGGCGCCGATGCGCGCCTTGCCGCGCGTTTTCTCACCACCCTGGCCGGGCACCTCGGATTGTCCGGCGAGCACGCGTTCCCTGCCTTCGAGGATTGGCTCTACTACCTCTGGCGCGAGCGCAAGCTGCCGCTCAACGTCACCCCGGAAGACTCGCGCCTGGCCGATGCCCAGGAGCGTGAACGCCTGCGCAAGGTGTTCTGCCGCGGCGTCGGCGAAGTCGTCGGCCACGTCCTGCCGCTGGCGCGCAGCGAGAAAGGCGAGGAGTGGATCACCGGGTCCTGGTTCCTGCGCGACGAACATTGCCGGTTGATTCCCGGCGATTCGGCGATGGGTTACCGCCTGCCGCTGGATTCGCAGCCGTGGGTGCGCGAGGCCGACTATCCCTTCGTGCGCCCGCGCGATCCCAACCAGTTCTTCGCCGAACTTCCGCCGCGCCTGGAAATCCAGGGCCGGGTGAAGACGCCGCTGTTCCCGCAGAAAGCCGCCAAGGCCGAGGACCCGACGCCGCCGCCGAAGCTCAACGAGTCCGCCCACCAGATCGTCCGCACCGCGCTGTGCGCCGAGCCGCGTGACGGCCGCCTGTACCTGTTCATGCCGCCGCTCGAGCGTCTTGAGGATTACCTCGAACTGGTCGCGGCGATCGAGACCACCGCCCGCGAGCTGCGCTGCCCGATCCTCATGGAAGGCTACGAGCCGCCCAGCGATCCGCGCCTGACCAACTTCCGCGTCACCCCCGATCCGGGCGTGATCGAGGTGAACATCCAGCCCTCGGCGAGCTGGGAAGAGCTGGCCGAACGCACCGAGTTTCTCTACGAAGCGGCGCGGCAGACGCGCCTGACCAGCGAGAAATTCATGGTCGACGGTCGCCACACCGGCACCGGCGGCGGCAACCATTTCGTTCTCGGCGGCGCGACCCCGGCGGATTCGCCGTTTCTCCGACGCCCGGACCTGCTGCGCAGCCTGATCAGCTACTGGCACAACCACCCATCGCTGTCGTACCTGTTCTCCGGGCTGTTCATCGGCCCGACGTCGCAGGCGCCGCGCGTCGACGAGGCGCGCAACGACTCGCTCTACGAGCTGGAAATCGCCTTCGCACAGATGCCCGAGCCGGGCGCGGAATGCCCGCCGTGGTTGGTCGACCGCCTGCTGCGCAACCTGCTGGTGGATGTCACCGGCAACACCCACCGCTCCGAATTCTGCATCGACAAGCTGTACTCGCCGGACGGCGCCACCGGGCGCCTCGGCCTGCTCGAACTGCGCGCCTTCGAGATGCCGCCGCACGCGCGCATGAGCCTGACCCAGCAGTTGCTGCTGCGCGCGCTGGTGGCGCGGTTCTGGAACGAACCCTACGCGCCGCTGCGCCTGGCGCGCTGGGGCACCGAGCTGCATGACCGTTTCCTGCTGCCGCATTTCGTCGAGCAGGATTTCGCCGACGTGATCGCCGAGCTCAACCAGGCGGGCTATCCGCTGCGCAGCGAATGGTTCGCCGCGCACTTCGAGTTCCGCTTCCCGCGCTACGGCGACTACGTGGTGCAGGGCATCGACCTGGAGCTGCGTCAGGCGCTCGAACCCTGGCATGTGCTGGGCGAAGAGGGCGCGGTGGGCGGCACGGTGCGCTACGTGGATTCGTCGCTGGAGCGCATGCAGGTCAAGCTCAGCGGCCTGGCGCCGGACCGCTACATCCTCACCTGCAACGGCGCCAGCGTGCCGTTGCGCGCCACCGGCAAGGTCGGCGAGTTCGTCGGCGGCGTGCGCTATCGCGCCTGGCAGCCGGCGAACAGCCTGCACCCGAACATCCCGGTGCACGCGCCGCTGGTTTTCGACCTCTTCGATACCTGGATGCAGCGCTCGCTGGGCGGTTGCCAGTATCATGTCGCCCATCCTGGCGGGCGCAATTACGAGACCCTGCCGGTCAATTCCAATGAAGCCGAGAGCCGGCGCCTGGCGCGTTTCTTCCGCTTCGGCCACACCCCAGGCAAGCTGGCGCCGCCGCGCCCGGTTGTCTCGGACGAGTTGCCGATGACCCTGGACCTGCGTCGCGTGTGAACCAGAGCCGCGCCGCGCAGGTTCAGCCTGCGGGATTCGAGCGCGGCCATGATCGGCCCTGATTAACTGTCTATCGAGCCACTGATGCCCGACTTGCTTGCCGATTGTCCGTCAACCCCGCGGGCCTATCACGAAATGCTCGATGCGAGCGGCCGGGTTCGCCCGCACTGGGACAAGCTCTACCAGCACCTCGAGCGCAGCAGCCCGGCGCAGCTGGAACAGCGCCAGGCACTGCTCGATCGGCAGATTCTCGAGAACGGCGTCACCTACAACGTCTATGCCGACCCCAAGGGCACCGACCGTCCCTGGGCGCTCGACCTGCTGCCGAACCTGATCAGCGCCGAGGAGTGGCAGGGCATCGCCGCCGGCGTCGCCCAGCGCGCGCGCCTGCTCGACAGCGTGCTCGCCGACATCTACGGCCCCCAGCAATTGCTCGCCGACGGCCTGCTGCCGACCGAGCTGGTGTTCGGCCACAACAACTTCCTGTGGCCGTGCCAGGGCATCCGTCCGCCGGGCGGCACCTACCTGCACAGTTATGCCGTGGACCTGCGCCGCGCGCCGGACGGGCGCTGGTGGGTGATCGCCGACCGCACGCAGACGCCCTCCGGCGCCGGCTACGCGCTGGAGAACCGGCAGATCATCTCGCGCACCTTCCCGGACCTGTTCCGCGAACTGCGCGTGCAGCACCTGAGCAGCTACTTCCGCACCCTGCGCGAAACGCTGGTCCGGCAGGCGCCGCGCGAGGACAACGAAGCGCCGATGGTGGTGCTGCTGACCCCGGGGCGTTTCAACGAAACCTATTTCGAGCACCTCTACCTGGCGCGCCACCTGGGCTTCCCGCTGGTGGAGGGCAGCGACCTGACGGTGCGCGACGCCACCTTGTACCTGAAGACCCTGGGCGGCCTGCAGCGCGTGCACGCGGTGTTGCGGCGCCTGGACGACGACTTCTGCGACCCGCTGGAACTGCGGACCGACTCCGCGCTCGGCGTTCCCGGCCTGCTCGAAGCGGTGCGCCAGGGCCGCGTGCTGGTGGCCAACGCACTGGGCAGCGGCGTGCTGGAGTCGCCCGGACTGCTCGGCTTCCTGCCGAAGATCCAGGAGAAGCTGTTCGGCGAGGAACTGCTGCTGCCGTCCATCGCCACCTGGTGGTGCGGCGAGGCGCCGGTGCTGGAGCAGGCGCTGGAGAAACTCGGCGACCTGCTGGTGATGCCGGCCTTCCCCTCGCAGAGCTTCGTCCCGCAGCTCGGTCACGACCTCGACGCCGCCGGGCTGGCCAACCTGACCCGGCGCATCCGCGCGCGGCCCTACGCCTACGTGGCGCAGGAGATCGCACAGCTGTCGCAGGCGCCGGTCTGGCAGGACGAACACATGCAGTCGCGGGCGATCGGCATGCGCGTCTACGCGGTCGCCAGCGCCGACGGTTACCGGGTGATGCCGGGCGGGCTGACCCGCGTTTCCGCCGAGTCCGGCGCCCAGGTGGTGGCCATGCAGAGCGGCGGCGGCAGCAAGGACACCTGGGTGCTGGCCGGCCACGCCGCGCTGGGGGAGGCGCCACGCCCGCGTCCGCTGGGCGTGCACGAC
>NZ_JASCPA010000040.1:0-46567 GCF_029959715.1 Pseudomonas sp. PS02288
CCCACGGGCGATGCCCGGGGGCGCGTAGCCAGTGCTTATGGCTTGAGGCAGGTTACTGCGATTTGCGCACCCGCAGATACCACTCGGAGAGCAGGCGCACCTGCTTCTCGGTGTAACCGCGCTCGACCATGCGTCTTACGAAATCGCTATGTTTCTGCTGATCTTCCTTGCTTGCCTTGGCGTTGAAGCTGATGACGGGCAGCAGGTCCTCGGTGTTGGAGAACATCTTCTTCTCGATCACCACCCGCAGTTTCTCGTAGCTGAGCCAGGTCGGGTTCTTGCCGTTGTTGTTGGCGCGGGCGCGCAACACGAAATTGACGATCTCGTTGCGGAAGTCCTTCGGGTTGCTGATGCCGGCGGGCTTCTCGATCTTCTCCAGTTCCTCGTTGAGCGCCACGCGATTGAGGATCTCGCCGGTTTCCGGGTCGCGGTATTCCTGATCCTGGATCCAGAAGTCCGCGTACAGCACGTAGCGGTCGAAGATGTTCTGCCCGTACTCGCTGTAGGATTCGAGGTAGGCGGTCTGGATTTCCTTGCCGATGAACTCGATGTAGCGCGGCGCCATGTACTCCTTGAGGTAGCGCAGGTAACGCTCGCGCACCTCGGCGGGGAACTGTTCCTGCTCGATCTGCTGCTCGAGGACGTAGAGCAGATGCACCGGGTTGGCCGCCACTTCGTTGGGATCGAAGTTGAACACCTTGGAAAGAATCTTGAAGGCGAAGCGCGTGGACAGGCCGGTCATGCCCTCGTCCACGCCCGCGCTGTCGCGGTACTCCTGAATCGACTTGGCCTTGGGATCGGTGTCCTTGAGGTTTTCCCCGTCGTAGACCCGCATCTTCGAATAGATGTTGGAGTTTTCCGGCTCCTTCAGGCGCGACAGGGTGGAGAACTGCGCCAGCATTTTGAGCGTGTCTGGCGCGCAATGGGCCTTGGACAGCGAGCTGTTGATCAGCAGTTTGTCGTAGATCTTGATTTCGTCGGACACGCGCAGGCAGTACGGCACCTTGACGATGTAGATGCGGTCGATGAATGCCTCGTTGTTCTTGTTGTTGCGGAAGGTGTGCCACTCGGATTCGTTGGAGTGTGCCAGCAGGATGCCGTTGAACGGGATCGCGCCGAGGCCCTCGGTGCTGTTGTAGTTGCCTTCCTGGGTGGCGGTCAGCAGCGGGTGCAGCACCTTGATCGGCGCCTTGAACATCTCGACGAATTCCATCAGGCCCTGGTTCGCCCGGCACAGGGCGCCCGAGTAGCTGTAGGCGTCGGCGTCGTTCTGCGGGAATTCCTCCAGCTTGCGGATATCCACCTTGCCCACCAGCGCGGAGATGTCCTGGTTGTTCTCATCGCCCGGCTCGGTCTTGGCCACGGCGATCTGGTTGAGAATCGAGGGGTAGAGCTTGACCACGCGGAACTGGCTGATGTCACCGCCGAATTCCTGCAGGCGCTTGGTCGCCCAGGGGGACATGATGGTGGACAGGTAGCGGCGCTGGATGCCGTAGTCCTCTTCGAGGATGTCGCCATCCTCCGTGGCGTTGAACAGGCCGAGGGGTGACTCGAAAACCGGCGAGCCCTTGATCGCGTAGAACGGCACCTTCTCGATCAGTTGCTTGAGTTTTTCCGCCAGGGAGGATTTACCGCCGCCGACCGGGCCGAGGAGGTAGAGGATCTGTTTCTTCTCTTCCAGGCCCTGGGCCGCGTGACGGAAGTAGGAAACGATCTGTTCGATGCAGTCTTCCATGCCGTGGAAGTCGGCGAATGCCGGGTAGCGGCGGATGACCTTGTTGGAGAATATCCGCGACATCCGCGAGTCCACCGAAGTATCCAGCACCTCCGGTTCGCCGATGGCCATGAGCATCCGTTCCGCCGCGCTGGCGTAGGCGCTTTTGTCCTGCTTGCACAGGTCGAGGTATTCCTGGAGGGACAGCTCCTCCTGGCGCGTGGATTCGAAGCGTTGTTGGAAGTGGCTGAATATACTCATTACATCACCTCGCTCGATGCTCGGAGCCGATGCGAGCTCGCTCTTGCGGGCGCTGGCAATCAGTCGACAAGTCGGCCGATCAATCCCCCAGTACACCTAAAAGGTCGCTCCCGCTCCGGTAGCCGGTGGGCCGGCTTTTCCCCTGATTTGGATGGCCTGCAGTGAAGGATAGTTCGATATCGCGATGATCAAGAACGCTGAAGCTTGTCCTCATATTGCGCTCCTTCCCCGCGCAGCGGAAGACCAGGCGGGACAAGGCATTGCGTCATTGCAAAAAAATTATTCAGCGTGCGCCTGGGAGGTTTGTTCGGGATAGGTAAGCCGCCAGAGCTCGAATCCGCCATCCAGACTGTACACCTCGGCGAAGCCCTGGTTGACCAGATAGGCGGCCGCGCCCTGGCTGGAGTTGCCGTGGTAACAGGTGACGATCAGGGGCTTATCGAGATCGGCCTGGGCGATGAAATCGGCCAGGGAGTAGTTGTCCAGATGCCGCGAGCCGCTGATGTGGCCGGCCGCGAAGCTCTGCGGATCGCGCACGTCGACCACCACCGCGCCCTGTTCGCGAAGCGTCTGTGCCTGTTGCGGGGGAATGCGTTTGAACTCGGTCATAGGAGGCTCGCTGACGGTTACTGACAATCGCAATGATGGCGCTGGCCGCTGCTCAGGTCGAGTAGCGTCAGACTGCCACCCCAGACGCAGCCGGTGTCCAGGGCGAACAGGCCCGGCTCGTCGCAGCGCCCTTCGAGCGCCGCCCAGTGGCCGAATATCAGCTTCTGGCCGAGGGTCTTGCGCTCCGGAAAGCTGAACCAGGGGGCGAAGCCGGGCGGCGGGTTGTCGGCGCTTTCCTTGCTGTTCAGGTCCAGCGTACCGTCCGCGGTGCAGAAGCGCATGCGGGTGAAATAGTTGGTGATAGTGCGCAGCCGGGCGACGCCTTCGAGGCCGCTGTTCCACTTCGCCGGCTCGTTGCCATACATGCCGTCGAGGAACAGCGGCAGCAGTTGGTCGTCACGCATGACCTCCTCGACCTCGGCCGCGCGCTTGAGCGCCTTCTTCAGCGTCCATTGCGGCGGAATGCCGGCATGGACCATGGCGAAGCCGAGCGCCGGATCGTGGTGGACGAGCTTCTGCCGACGCAACCAGTCGATCAGATCCTGACGGTCGGGCGCGTCGAGGATTTCGCGCAGGGTGTCCTGCTTCTTCAGCCGCTCGACGTTGTGCGCGACCGCCAGCAGGTGCAGGTCGTGGTTGCCTAGGACGATCACCAGCGCGTCGCGCATGGCGTACAGGTAACGCAGCGTCTCCAGCGATTGCGGACCGCGGTTGACCAGGTCGCCGGCCAGCCACAGGCGGTCCTTGAGCGGGTCGAAGGCAACCCGTTCGAGCAGGCATTTCAGCGGATCGAGGCAGCCTTGCAGGTCGCCGACGGCATACACCGCCATCAGTGCAGGGCTCCGGGCACCGCCAGGCGGAAGGGCGCGATCGGTGCATCGAAGCGCGTGCCGTCATCGGCCAGCATCTGATAGCTGCCGTGCATGTTGCCGACCCGCGTGGTCATCATGGTGCCGCTGCTGTAGGTGTGGCTCTGTCCGGGTTCCAGGCGCGGCTGCTGGCCGATGACTCCGGAGCCGCGCACTTCCTGCACATTGCCGTTGCCGTCGGTGATCACCCAGTGACGCGAGAGGAGCTTGGCCGGCAGCTCGCCGGCATTGCTTAGGGTGACGGTATAGGCGAAGGCGAAACGCTCCTGCTCCGGCTGGGACTGCTCGGGGAGGAAGCGCGAAATCACCGTGACGTCGATGTGGTAACGCGGATCGGGCATGCGGAAGAACTCGAAGGTGTCTCTGGCGAGTCTAGGGTGTTAGGCGGTGCTTGTCTGCTCGCAGAGCTTGTCGGCGAGGCGAACGAAGGCGGCGAGGTCGAGCTGCTCCGGGCGCAGGCTGCCATCCACGCCGGCGGCTTCGATCGCCTGGGCATCGAGCAGGCCCTTGAGCGTGTTGCGCAGGGTCTTGCGGCGCTGGTTGAAGGCGTCGCGGACCACGCGCTCGAGCTGGCGATGATCCCTGGCCGGGAACGGCAGGACGTCGTGCGGCACCAGGCGAACGATGGCGGAGTCGACCTTGGGTGGCGGGTTGAAGGCTCCTGGGCCGACGTTGAACAGGTGCTCCACGCGGCAGTGGTACTGCACCATGATCGACAGCCGGCCCCAATCGCCGCCGCCGGGGCCGGCGGCGAGGCGCTCGACGACCTCCTTCTGCAGCATGAAGTGCATGTCGCGGATCAGCCCGGCGTGATCGAGCAGGTGGAAGATCAGCGGGGTCGAGATGTTGTAGGGCAGGTTGCCGACCACGCGCAGGCTGTGCGGCTGATCGCTCAGGCGGGCGAAGTCGAACTTCAGCGCGTCGCCCTGGTGCAGGCTGAAGTTCGGCAGGCTGCCGAAGCGCTCGCGCAGGATCGGGATCAGGTCGAGGTCCAGCTCGACCACGTCGAGCTGCGCGCCGCTGCCGAGCAGGCCTTCGGTGAGGGCGCCCTGGCCGGGGCCGATCTCCACCAGGCGCTCGCCTTCGCGGGGATGAATGCCGCGCAGGATGCGGTGGATTACCCCGGCATCGTGCAGGAAGTTCTGGCCGAAGCGTTTGCGGGCGCGGTGTTGGTACTCGGACATTGCGAAAAGGCTCCAGGCTTCGGCTGCAGGCGACAGGCCAGAGCGGAAGCGAAACGACAAAGGCGCGCAGTTTAGCAGCATTGCCCCGGGCGCCGATTCGCCGGGGCGCAGCCCGCCGGAAACGGCCTGCTCAGCGCCCCGCGGCGCGGGCTTCAGCCATCTGGTAGGCGGTTTCCAGCGCGACTGCCAGGCTGCCGCTGTCGATCCGGCCGCTGCCGGCGAGGTCCAGCGCGGTGCCGTGGTCGACCGAGGTGCGGATGATCGGCAGGCCCAGGGTGACGTTCACGGCCGCGCCGAAGCCCTTGTACTTGAGCACCGGCAGGCCCTGGTCGTGGTACATGGCGAGTACCGCGTCGCACCGCTCGAGGTGCTTGGGCGTGAACAGCGTGTCGGCGGGCAGCGGGCCGATCAGGTCGATCCCTTCCGAGCGCAGCTGCTCCAGGGTCGGTTCGATCACCTCGATTTCCTCGCGCCCGAGATGACCGCCTTCGCCGGCATGGGGATTGAGGCCGCACACGAGGATGCGCGGCCGGACGATGCCGAACTTGTCGCGCAGGTCGGCATGCAGGATGCGCGTGACGCGCGTCAGGCGCTCCGCGGTGATTGCATCGGCGACCTCCCTGAGCGGCAGGTGAGTGGTCACCAGCGCTACCCGCAGGCCGTGCGTGGCCAGCAGCATCACCACCTGCTCGGTGCCGGTAAGGTCGGCGAGAAACTCGGTGTGCCCGGAGAATGCGATGCCGGCGTCATTGATCACGCCCTTGTGCACCGGCGCCGTGATCATTCCGACGAAGTCGCCCGTCAGGCAGCCCTGGCCGGCGCGGGTCAGGGTTTCCAGCACGTAGGTCGCATTCGCGGCGTCGAGCAGGCCCGCACTCACCGGGGCGCGCAGCGGCGTATCCCAGACGTAGAGGCTGCCGGCCGGCGCGGCTTTTTTCGGCCATTGGCCCGGCCCGACGGGAATCAGCTCGACGTTCAGCGCCCGCTGGAGCGCACGTTCGCCAAGCAGCGCGAGGCTGGCGATGGCCACCAACGGATGTGGCTGCGCCTGCCCGGCCAGCAGCAGGCAGAGGTCCGGGCCGATGCCGGCGGGTTCGCCCGGGGTAAGCGCAAAAACGGGTTGAGCGGTCATTGGAGGACTCTCCGGTGGCAGGGGCACTACTGTAAACCCGAGGGCCGCGAAAACGAAAAAGCCCGGCGGCTGCCGGGCTTTCTCAACGCTGCGGGTTGCCCCTCAGAGTTTGATTTCCACGTAAGCCTCGTCGCGGATCTGCCGCAGCCAGGCTTGCAGTTCCTCGTCGTACTTGCGGTTGCGCAACGCGTTCATCGCCTGTTGCTCGCGGAACTGCGCGCTGTTGTCGGTGGCGCGGCGTCCGAGGACTTCCAGCACGTGCCAGCCGTACGGGCTCTTGAACGGTTTCGACACCTGACCGCTGGGCGTGTCCGTCATCACCTGACGGAATTCGGGAACCAGCGCGTTGGGGTCGACCCAGTTCAGGTCCCCGCCGTTGAGCGCCGAGCCCGGGTCCTCGGAGAAATTCTTCGCCAGCTCTGCGAAATCCTCGCCCGCGCGGATGCGCTCGTAGAGACGCTCGGCGAGGCGCTGGGTCTCGGCTTCGCTGCGGATTTCGCTGGGCTTGATCAGGATGTGGCGGACATGCACTTCGTCACGGACCTGGGTGTCGCCACCGCGCTTCTCGACCAGCTTGAGGATGATGAAACCGCCCGGCGTGCGCAGCGGTTCGGTGACTTCGCCCGGGTTCATCGCACCGATCATGGTGTCGAACGGCTGCGGCAGCTGGGCGGCCTTGCGCCAGCCCATGTCGCCACCTTCCAGCGCGTTCTCGCTGGCGGAATGGGCGATGGACAGCTGGGCGAAGTCGGCCCCCTTGAGCAGTTGCGCGTGCAGATCCTGGGCCTGGCGCTCGGCGGCCTGGATGGCGTCCGCCGACGCGGCGTCGGGAACCGGAATCAGGATGTTGGCCAGGTGGAGCTCTTCGGACAGCTGCATCTTGCCCATGTCGGAGGCAAGGAAGTTCTGCACTTCCTGGTCGGTGACCTGGATGCGCTCAGCCACGCGACGTTGCCGCACGCGGCTGATGATCATCTCGCGACGGACCTGCTCGCGGGCGTCGTCGAACGACAGGCCATCCTGCTTCAGCGCGGCGCGGAACTGGTCGACGGTCATGCCATTACGCTGGGCGATGGTGGTGATCGCGTCGTTCAGTTCGTCGTCGCCGATGCGGATGCCCGAGCGTTCGCCCATCTGCAGCTGCAGGTTCTCGATGATCAGCCGATCGAGCACCTGCGGGTCCAGCACGTTCTCGGGCGGTAGCTGGCCGCCCCGTTTGGTGATGGTCTGCTCGACTTCCCGTACGCGCTGGTCCAGCTGGCTCTTCATGATCACGTCGTTGTCGACGATGGCGACCACGCGGTCCAGCGATTGCACCTGGGCGTGTGCCAGGGTACCGACAAACACTGCGCCCAACAGCAGCGGGCGCAGACACTCAGAAAGCTTGGTCTTCACGTTCACGATAACCTTCGATGCCTTTGTCGAGGAAAGTCTCGACACCATTGCCAAGTACCCCACCGAGGCCCTTGAACACGATCTGGAGGAAGATGCCGCGGTCCGCTTCGTCGTTGCGGTCCGGGTTCAGGCTGGCTTCGTCGTAGTCGATCCAGTAGCGATTGACCAGACGCAGCTTCCAGCAGCAGCTGTCGTATTCGAAGCCGCCGAATGCCTCCAGCGTACGGTTGCGGTTGTAGTCGTACTGCCAGCGCGCGATGACACTCCACTGCGGGACGATCGGCCAGATGGTCGAGAAGTCGTGCTGGCTGATCTTGTAGTAGTCCTTGATGTAGTTGGCGCTGCCAGGCGTGCCGAAGTCCTGCGAGTAACCCCAGGTGCCCGACGCCTGGTCGAAGCGCACGGTGTCGGCGCGGTAGCGGTAGCCGGCGTTGATCACCTTGTTCGGGTTGTCTTCCGGCTGGTAGTGGAACATCGCGCTGCCGGAGCGGGTTTCACGCGAATCCGGGTCCCAGTTGAAGTCCGAGGTCAGGCGCCAGTCGCGGTTGAAGCGGTACATGTACTCCAGGGCGTAGGGCGATACCGAGGACTGCGATTCGTTGCGGTCGCGGTAGTCGATGCCCGGCATCTGCACCTTGCGGTCGGCGAAGTAGATCGCCTGGCCGATGCTGAAGCGCTGCCGCTCGAAGCCGTTCGGCTCGATCCAGCGGTTGGTCACGCCCAGCGACAGCTGGTTGGCGTCGCCGATGCGATCGCTGCCGGAGAAGCGGTTTTCGCGGAACAGCGAGGCATAGTTGAAGGTGCTCTCGCTGGTGTCGAACACCGGAATGTCGGTCTGGTCTTCCTCGGGTACGTAGAGGTAGAACAGGCGCGGTTCCAGGGTCTGGCGGTAGGAATTGCCGAACAGCTGGGTATTGCGGTCGAAGTAGAGGCCGCTGTCCACGCTGTAGATCGGCACGCTGCGGCTGACGCTGTCGTGGAAGCTTTCCCCGGCAAGCAGTGTGTCCCGACCCTGCTGGTCAATGTCCAGATCGTAGCGGGTATAGGCGTACTTGACCGACGGTTTGACATAGCCGAAGGCCCAGTTCAGCGGCAGGCTGACACCTGGCTCGACATGCATCCGGGTGCCGTCGGAACGGGCTAGACCTTTAAGGTTGTTGTCGTACCAGGCTTCGGGTTGGTCATCGCGGTTGGTAAAGAAGCCGCTACGCAGATCGCGGTCGAAACGGACGATTTCGGTGTTGTACGAGAAGTTCAGGCCCGCCGGCTGGAACGGCAGGGTGCCGTTCAGGGTGAGTTGCGGCAGACGCTCGTACGGGGTGATGTCGGTGACGGTCGCGCGCTCGTAGCCCTGCACGTTGAGGCGGGCGGTGTAGCTGTCGCCGCGCCAGGTCAGGGTGCCACGCTTGTCGAGGTAGTCGCCGGTGTTGATGCCGAGCTGGGTTTCCAGATCCTGGAAGTAGTAGGGGTCGCTGATCTCGGTGTAATCGACTTCGCTCAGCAGGCGAGTATCCAGGCCGCCCTTGTGCTGCCAGCTGTACATCCAGCGGGTGTCTTCGTATTCCGACTGGTTCTTGCGCTGGTCCTCCTCGTCGTTGAGGAAGGAGGCGCCGACCTGGCCCTCGGTGCTCTTGGTCAGGTAGCGGACCTCGCCTTCCATCTGCAGACCGCGCTTGGTCATCAGGGTCGGATAGAGCGTGGCGTCGTAGTTGGGCGCCAGGTTGAAGTAGTACGGCGCGAGCAGCGAGAAACCGGTGTCGCTGGAATTGCTGATGCTCGGCTGGAGGAAGCCGGACTGGCGACGGTCGTCGATCGGGAACTGGATGTACGGCGTGTAGAACACCGGCAGGTCTTTCACCCGCAGGGTCACGTTGGTCGCCGTGCCGAAACCGGATGCCGGGTTCAGGGTGATGTTGTTGCCCTTCAGGTACCAGGTGTTCTCGCCCGGTTCGCAGCGGGTGTAGGTACCGTCCTTCAGGCGGATGATCGCGGTCTCTTCACGCTTGGCGTACTGCGCGCTGCCGCGGATGTGCGACTTGTGCAGCACGTACTCGGCGTTCTCGATCTTGGCTTCGCCGTTGTCCAGCTGCAGCTCGGCGCGATCGCCGACCACCAGGGCACCGTTGTCGCGCAGGCGGACGTTGCCGACCAGCTCCCCCTTGTTTTCCAGCTGTCGCAGGTTGGCCTCGTCGGCCTCGACCTGCAGGTGGCTCTGGCGCAGCACGACGTCGCCGGCGAGGGTCGCGACCTGTTCGTTCTGCTCGTAGCGCGAGGCCTTGGCGGAAACGAACAGCGGCGCTTCGCTCAGCGGCGTCTTGTCATCCATGCCCGGGCGCAGCGGCTCGACATAGGCGCCGGCGCAGTAAGGACCGGCTTCGGCCAACTGGGCAGGCGTGAGCTTTTCACGCGGCACCCAGTCGATATGGCTGTAGTCCGCACTGCGCGCCGTCAGCACCTTGCCCTTGTTCTCCGTTACCAGGCGAGTGCTCGCGGGTTGCGCCGCAGCGGCCGTCGCGGGCTCGGCGGCCGTGGTGCCGACGGTGGAGCTGACCGCCGAGTTGCTGTGCACCGGGCGTGGAGGCAGGTTCGCCGGCTCGCTTTTGGGTGCGCAGGCCCAACTACCGGCGGAAGCCTGGCAATCGTATTGCTCGGCGGCGACAACGTATTGGGTAGCGACGGGCTGCAGGGCCAACAGGCTTGCGGACACCAACAGAGGAAACTTCTTGCGAAACGCGGGGGACTTTACTGCCATCTTATTAATCCAGGCTTCCTGCGCGCCATCGGCCGCGGGGGGCCGCACGCCTCTCGATGGGCTGAAAAAGATGCTGGATAATAAAGCATGACCCGCGCAACGGCTAGCGCCGTCGGAGAGCCCTGCAATGCCCGATGAAGATGTACGTCTGCAACAAATAAGCGCCTGGCTGGATCAGTGCCTTCCCGGGGCCTGCGCCCACCTGGGCTGGGCTCCTCCGGGAGGAGGACGGCTAACGCCCGCCAGCAGCGACGCCAGTTTTCGGCGTTACTTTCGCTGGGAAAGCGAGGGGCGCAGCCTGATCCTGATGGACGCTCCGCCGCCACAGGAAGACTGCCGGCCCTTCGTACGGATGGCGCAAATGCTCGCCGGAGCCGGTGTTCACGTGCCGAAGATTCTCGCCGCCGACCTCGAGCGTGGCTTCCTGCTGCTCGACGATCTCGGCCGGCAGACCTACCTCGAGGTGATCGACCCGGACAACGCCGACGCGCTGTTCGAGGATGCCCTGCAGGCCCTGCTGGCGCTCCAGCGGCTGCCCCTGGACGGCGATCTGGCGCACTACGACGACGCCCTGCTGCGCCGCGAGCTGCAGCTCTTCCCTGACTGGTACCTGCAGCACGAGCTGGGCGTGAGCCTCGACGGCGAACGCCTGGCGGCCTGGCAGCGCATCAGCGCGCTGCTGATCGACAGCGCCCTGGCGCAGCCGAAGGTGCTGGTGCACCGCGATTTCATGCCGCGCAACCTGATGCTCAGCACGCCCAATCCCGGTGTTCTGGATTTCCAGGACGCCGTCTATGGCCCCGTCACCTACGACATCACCTGCCTGTTCAAGGACGCCTTCCTCAGCTGGCCGGAAGCACGCGTGCGCGGCTGGCTGGAGGATTACTGGCAGCGCGCCCGCGCCGCCGGCATCCCGGTGCAGGCCGAGCTGGACGACTTTCTGCGCGCCAGCGACCTGATGGGCGTGCAGCGTCACCTGAAGGTGATCGGCATCTTCGCGCGCATCTGCCACCGCGACGGCAAGCCGCGCTACCTCGGCGACGTGCCGCGCTTCTTCCGCTACATCGAGGCGGTGGTCGCGCGGCGACCGGAACTGGCCGAACTCGGCGAACTGATCGCCAGCCTGCCGAACCCGGAGACGCGCCAATGAGGGCGATGATCCTCGCCGCCGGCAAGGGCGAGCGGTTGCGTCCGCTGACCCTGCACACGCCCAAGCCGCTGGTGCGTGCCGGCGGCGTGCCGCTGATCGAGTACCACGTACGCGCGCTGGCGGCTGCCGGTTTCCGCGAACTGGTGATCAACCATGCCTGGCTCGGCCAGCAGATCGAGGACTACCTCGGCGACGGCGCGCGCTTCGGCGTGACGATCCGCTATTCCGCCGAGGGCGAGCCGCTGGAAACCGGTGGCGGCATCTTCCGTGCGCTGCCCCTGCTGGGCGATCGTCCCTTCATGCTGGTCAACGGCGACGTCTGGGGCGACTTCGATTTCGCCGCCCTGCGCAAGCCGCTCGACGGCCTGGCCCACCTGCTTCTGGTGGACAACCCGGCGCACCATCCGCAGGGCGATTTCAGCCTGCACGACGGCCTGGTCGGCGACGCGCAGGAGGGCGAGAGCCTGACCTACAGCGGCATCGCGGTGATCGACCCGCAGCTGTTCCTCGGTTGCGAGGACGGCGCCTTCAAGCTGGCGCCGTTGCTGCGCCAGGCGCTGCGCGAGGGGCTGGTCACGGGCGAGCGGCACGCCGGAAGCTGGGTCGACGTCGGCACCCACGAGCGCCTGGCCGATGTCGAGCGTCTGCTTGCGGCGCGGGGCTGAGGTGTTCTTCTGGCCGATCACCTTTCTGGGCGCCGGCGTCGGCTGGGCGGTGGCGAGCATTCCGGGCGCGCTGCTCGGCGCGGTTCTCGGCCAGGTGCTGGACCGGCGCCTGAAGATCGACTCCTGGGCCGGCCTGCGCGAGCATCTCGGCGGCGCGGCGCTGCCACCCGAGGAGCTGCTGTTCGTCCTGCTCGGGCGGCTGGCGAAGAGCGAAGGCCGCGTGCTCGAAGTGCACATCGAGCAGGCGCGGGCGGAGATGCGCCGGCTGGGGCTGGACGCCGCGGCCTTGAAACGGGCGATCGCCGCGTTTTCGCGGGGTAAGCGCGACGAGCTGGGCCTGCGCAAACCGCTGATGCGCTTGCGCGGCGACCAGGAACGGGTGCGCGAGCTGCTACGCGCCTGCTGGCGCATGGCGCTGGCCGACGGCAAGCTCGGTGAGCGCGAACGCGAGCTGATCCTGCTCTGGGGGCGCTGGCTCGGGTTGTCCGCCGCCGAGGTGGAGGACCTGCAGCCGCCGCGCAAGACGCGTGCTCCCGGTGGCGTTTCGCCGCGCACGTTGAACACCTACGAAAGCGCCCTGAAGCTGCTCGGCATTCCCGCCGACAGCGACCTGGCGGTGATCAAGCGCGCCTACCGCCGGCTGCTCAGCCAGCATCACCCGGACAAGCTGGCCGGTGGCGGCGCCAGTGAGGCCCAGGTTCGCCAGGCCACGGAAAAGACCCGCGAGTTGCATGCGGCCTATGCGCTGCTGCGCGAGCGGCAGGGACTTCGTTAGGCGAGTTTCGCGCTGCTTCGGTGTGTGCGTTACGGTGCGCGCGGCGCACCCTACCGCTCAGTCGTTGACGGAGCGTCGCATATCGACTGCCGTGATAGGGAGGGCGCGGCGCACCCTACGGCGCGGCGCTACTTGGCCTAGGGTGCGCGCCATGCGCACCCATCAGAACGCACGCCTCACTTCTTGGCTTCCCCGACATTGCGCGTCAGCCAGCCGCGGATGCGTCGGGCGAGCTGCTCCTGCTCGGCGTCGGGGTTGGCCGGCAGGGCGTCCAGGCCGATCAGCGCGTAGGCCGGATGCTGCAGGCGCTTGCTGGCCTGGCGCCGCACGAGGGCGGCGTCGGCGTAACGGTCCTTGTAATAGATGTCGCCAGTGGCGAGCTTGAGCGGCGGCACCAGTTCCTCCAGCGGCGGTGCGTAGCCGGCCGGGACCGAGGCTTCCACCATCAGCAACTGATGGATCTGCGCCGGCTTGCGTTCGGCCAGGAAACTCGCCGCCCAGAAGGCGCCACTGCCGTGCCCGAGTAGGACGACGGTCTTCACCTGCTTGCCGGCAGCGAAGTCGAGGGCCGCCTGGATGCGGGCCATGACCCGCTCGCCGTGCGCCTTGCGCTGATCCTCCGCGGAGGCGGCGGGCGGCGTTTCCCCGGTGGCGGGCGGTGGGTCGGTTTTTGCCGCCTCGCCTTCCTTCGCCGGCTCGATGGCTTCGGGCACGCGCGCCGGCAACGGGTCGCCAAGCGGATCGGGCAGGCTCAGGCTGAGGGTGTGCCAGCCGGCGTCGGCCAGCTTGCTGCGCAACGGACCGATCACCCGCGGCCAGTCGGGGTGCTCGCCCTCGCCGGGCAGGAGGATCACCAGGCCGCTCGGGGTGGCGCTGTTGGCCGGCTTCCAGAGCGCGAGGAAGCGCTCGCCGCCAGCCTCCAACTGCTGCTGCTCTGCCGTCGGCAATTGTCGTTGCAGGGCGATGGCCTCGTCCTGGCTGCGTTCTTCCAGGGACGCGCGCTCCACCGGCGGGGCGGGCGCGGCCGCGGGTTCCGCGCCGCGAACGGCACTGGCGCCGAGCAGCAGGGCGATGCACAAGGGGGGCAGGATCGAGCGCGACATCGGCGGTCCGGACGGGCGAGTGGGTGATGCCCCAGCGTACTGGCGCGCCGGTGATTTGTCAGGCGCAGCGGCCTCTGGAGTAATCTATGCCGGCTGCCCGTCCTGGTAACCCGCGCATGATCCGCCTGCTTTCGCTGCTCCTTGTCCTCTGCCTGCCGCTTTCCGCGATCGCCGCGGCGGCGCCGGCGCACCCGCCGCTGAGCGCCGCGCAGCGCGACTGGCTGGGCGAGCATCCGCAACTGCGCGTCGGCATCGTGCTGCAGGCGCCGTATGCCGAGCTGGATCGCCGCCGCCAGCAGCTGTCGGGGCTCAACGTCGAGCTGATGAACCAACTGGCGGCGGCGTTGCAGGTGCAGTTGAGCTGGCGCAGCTATCCGGACGCCGCGGCCCTGGAGCGCGGCCTGCGCTCTGGGCAGATCGACATCGCGCCGGGCCTCAGCCAGACGCCGGCCGGGCTGCGCCTGTGGCTGTTTTCCGATCCCTACCTGCGGGTGCCGCAGCTGTTGGTCGGCGAGCGCGAGGGCGGCGCGGCGGTGGACATGGAGCAACTGGTCGGCGTCAGCGTGGCGCTGCGCCAGCCGAGCGCGGTGAGCGATTACCTGCGCGACACCTATCCCGCCATCGCCCAGGTCGCGGTGAACAACGAGCGCCAGGCGTTGCGGGCGCTGCTCGAGCGGCAGGTGGACTACGCCGTGGTCGACGAGGCCCAGCTCGGCCGGCTGTCCCGCGAGGCGGAGTTCGCCGGGCTCGCGGTGGTCGGCGATGTCGGCTTTCCGCAGTTGCTGCGCGTCGCCAGCCGGCGCGACTGGCCGCAGCTCTCGGCGATCGTCGACGCCGGGCTGCGCAGCCTGCCGGCCAAGGATCTGGAGCAGCTGCACGAACGCTGGCTGCAACCGCGCTATGCGCGGCTCGGCGAGTCGCCCGGCTTCTGGCAGAACCTCAGCCTGCTGCTCGGCATCCTGTTCTGCTGCGCGGCTTTTCTCGTCTATTGGCAGCGTCGCCAGCAGCGCGGGCTGGAGAAACGGCTGGCCGAGGCACGCCTGGCGATCCAGTTGCGCGAAGCCGCCGAGGAAGCGCTGCGCCTCACCCAGTTCTCCATCGACCAGAGCACGGTCGGCATCCTCTGGGTGAACTGGGACAGCCACATCCGCTACGCCAACCGCGCCGCCGAGGCGATGCTCGGTTATCCGCCCGGCGCCCTGCTGGAGCGCCCGCTGGGTGATTTCGATCCGCAGTTGAACATGGACCGCTGGCTCGGCCTGTGGCGCCGTGCGCGCAGCGACGAAGGCGGCGGCCTGAGTTTCGAGACCGCCTGCCGCCGCGCGGATGGCGGCTGGCTGCCGACCGACGTGTCGCTGAGCTTCCTGCGCTTCGCCGATTCGGAATACCTGGTGGTGTTCCTCAGCGACGTCACCGAGCGCCGCCGGGCCCTCGCCGCATTGCAGGAGAGCGAGGCGCGGCTCAAGGGCATCGCCTCCAACGTGCCGGGCCTGGTGTTCCGCCTGGAGCGCCCGCACGCCCAGGCGCCGGCCGCGTTCGCCTTCATCGGCGAGGGCAGCGAGGCGCTGGTCGGCTACGCGGCGAGCGAGCTGATCGAGCGCGGCCGGGGGATTCGCGGGCTGGTGCATCCCGATGACCTCGACGACTACCGCGCGACGCAGAAGGCGGCGCTGGACAACGACCGCGACTGGCACTGGCAGGGACGCATCCTGACCCGCGACGGCTCGCTGCGCTGGGCCGACATCAAGGCCGGCGCGCGCTTTTTCGAGGACGGTCGCGCCGTGTGGGACGGCGTGGTCTGGGACATCAGCGCGAACAAGCGTATCGAGCTCGAACTGGCCGAATCCCGCGCCCAGCTGCGCCAGTTGTCGGCGCACCTGGAAAGCGTGCGCGAGGAGGAAAAGGCGCGCATCGCCCGCGAGGTGCACGACGAGCTGGGGCAGATGCTCACCGTGCTCAAGCTGGAAACCTCGATGTGCGAACTGGCCTACGCCGACCTCGACAGCGGCCTGCGCGAGCGGCTGCAGAGCATGAAAAAGCTGATCGCCCAGCTGTTCCAGCTGGTGCGCGACGTGGCCACCGCGCTGCGCCCACCGATCCTCGATGCCGGCATCGCCTCGGCGATCGAGTGGCAGGCGCGGCGCTTCGAGGCGCGCAGCGGAATTCCCTGCCTGGTCGAGGTGCCCGAGCACCTGCCGCCGCTGTCCGACGCCAAGGCCATTGGCCTGTTCCGCGTGTTGCAGGAAGCGCTGACCAACGTCATGCGTCACGCCCGCGCGCATACCGTCGAGGTGCGCCTGAGCGTCGAGCAGGGCTGCCTGTGCCTGCGCGTCAGCGACGACGGCCAGGGCTTCGGCGAGAATGCCGGGCAGGGCAAATCTTTCGGCCTGGTCGGCATGCGCGAACGTATGCTGATCCTAGGCGGCCAGTTGCACATCGACAGCAGCCCCGGCGAGGGCACGACCCTCAGCGTGCGGGTCGCTTTGGACGAGGAAATCGCATGATTCGGGTTCTGGTGGCTGAAGACCACACCATCGTCCGCGAGGGCATCAAGCAGCTCATCGCCCTGGCCAGGGACCTGCAGGTGGTCGGCGAAGCGGGCAACGGCGAGCAGTTGATGGACGTGCTGCGGCAGACGCCCTGCGAGGTGGTGCTGCTGGACATCTCGATGCCCGGCGTCAATGGCCTGGAGGCGATCCCGCGGATTCGCGCACTGGCCAGGCCGCCGGCGGTGCTGGTGCTGTCGATGCACGACGAGGCGCAGATGGCCGCGCGGGCGCTGAAGATCGGCGCCGCCGGCTACGCCACCAAGGACAGCGACCCGGCGCTGCTGCTCACGGCGATCCGCAAGGTCGCCGCCGGCGGGCGCTACATCGACCCGGAGCTGGCCGACCGGATGGTCTTCGAGGTCGGCCTGACCGATTCGCGACCACCGCACGCGCAGTTGTCGGAGCGCGAGTTCTCGGTGTTCGAGCGCCTGGCGCGCGGCGAAGGCGTCAACGAGATCGCCCAGCACCTGGCGGTCAGCGGCAAGACGGTGAGCACGCACAAGGCGCGGCTGATGCAGAAGCTCGGCGCGCATTCGGTGGCCGACCTGGTGCGCTACGCGATGGAGCACAAGCTGGTCTGACGCCGGCTTGGGGCCTGCTCGCACACCGACCCACCCGATGCCCCTTCCGATGCAGGGTAGATCGGGGCGCGCAGCCCGGGGCGCGTAGCCGGTGATCTTCATCCGCCGTCGCACCGCCCGGTGGATCGATGAAGCGCGATCCACCCAACGGCCTGCTCGGCCGTACCAATCTGGCGGGTAACGGTAGGGTGGGCTTCAGCCCACGCGATACGCCGATGTCCTTGTGAGAGGTGGGCTGAAGCCCACCTGCGGGAGAGCGGTGCGGCGGTGGCTGCGCGGTATTCGCCGTGCGTCGATTGTCCTTTCGTACTGTAGGGCGATGCCTACAAGGCCTCTTCCGCGCGGCTGATGCGAATCTCTCCTGGAGCCCGATTTTTCCGCGCGGCGCGCTTCTCTAGTCTCTGCTCACGGCATACGACAGAGAGAAGGGTGCGGTTCATGGCCGAGATTCAAGGCAGCGACACACTGGTCAGTTTTCGCGGTGTGCAGAAGAGTTACGACGGCGAGTCGCTGATCGTCAAAGACCTCAACCTGGACATTCGCAAAGGCGAATTCCTCACCCTGCTCGGGCCGTCCGGCTCCGGCAAGACCACCAGCCTGATGATGCTGGCCGGCTTCGAGACGCCCACCAACGGCGAGATCCTCCTCGCCGGGCGCAGCCTGAACAACGTGCCGCCGCACAAGCGCGACATCGGCATGGTGTTCCAGAACTACGCGCTGTTCCCGCACATGACGGTGGCCGAGAACCTCGCGTTCCCGCTCTCGGTGCGCGGCATGAACCGCAGCGATGCCAGCGAGCGGGTCAAGCGCGCGCTGTCGATGGTGCAGCTCGACGCCTTCCGCCATCGCTACCCGGCGCAGCTCTCCGGCGGCCAGCAGCAGCGCGTGGCCCTGGCCCGAGCGCTGGTCTTCGAGCCGCAGCTGGTGCTGATGGACGAACCGCTCGGCGCGCTGGACAAACAGCTGCGCGAGCACATGCAGATGGAGATCAAGCACATCCACGAGCGCCTCGGCGTCACCGTGGTCTACGTGACCCACGACCAGGGCGAGGCGCTGACCATGTCCGACCGCGTGGCGGTGTTCCATCAGGGCGAGATCCAGCAGATCGCCCCGCCGCGCGAACTCTACGAATTCCCGCGCAACACCTTCGTCGCCAACTTCATCGGCGAGAACAACCGGCTCAACGGCAAGCTGCTCAGCCGCGAGGGCGATCGCTGCACCGTGGCCCTGGCACGCGGCGAGAAGGTCGAGGCGCTGGCGGTGAACGTCGGCGAGCCCGGCGAGCCGGTCACCCTGTCGATCCGCCCGGAGCGGGTTCGCCTGAACGGCACCAGCGAAAACTGCGCGAACCGCTTCTCCGGTCGCGTGGTGGAGTTCATCTATCTCGGCGATCACGTGCGCATCCGCCTGGAGGTCTGCGGCAACGCCGACTTCTTCGTCAAGCAGCCGATCGCCGAACTCGACCCGAGCCTGGCCGTGGGCGACGTGCTGCCGCTGGGCTGGCACGTCGAGCATGTCCGCGCCCTGGACCCGCTCGCCGCCGAGTAGCGGTGAGGCGTCACGTTTCATCCCACTAGCAGCTAGGAGAGAAGAAGAACATGTCCAACCGCCTGAAACTGACTGCCCTCGCCCTCGGCATGACCTGTGCGGCCCACGCGATGGCTACCGACCTCACGGTGATTTCCTTCGGCGGGGCGAACAAGGCCGCGCAGGAAAAAGCCTTCTACGCGCCCTACCAGAGCAGCTCCGGCAACAAGATCATCGCCGGCGAGTACAACGGCGAAATGGCCAAGGTGAAAGCCATGGTCGACACCAACAGCGTGTCTTGGAACCTGGTGGAAGTGGAGTCGCCGGAACTGGCCCGCGGCTGCGACGAGGGCCTCTTCGAGGAGCTCGATCCGGCGCAGTTCGGCAAGGCCGAAGACTTCGTTCCCGGCGCCATCCAGCCGTGCGGCGTGGGCTTCTTCGTCTGGTCCACGGTACTCGCCTACAACGCCGACAAGTTGAAGAGCGCGCCGACCGGCTGGGCGGATTTCTGGGATACCAAGAAATTCCCCGGCAAGCGCGGCCTGCGCAAGGGCGCCAAGTACACCCTGGAATTCGCCCTGATGGCCGATGGCGTCGCTCCGGCAGACGTCTACAAGGTGCTCGCCACCAAGGAAGGCCAGGACCGCGCCTTCAAGAAACTCGACGAGATCAAGTCGAGCATCCAGTGGTGGGAAGCCGGCGCCCAGCCGCCGCAATTCCTCGCCTCCGGCGACGTGGTGATGAGTTCCGCCTACAACGGCCGCATCGCTGCCGTGCAGAAGGAGAGCAACCTGCAGGTGGTGTGGACCGGCGGTATCTACGACTTCGACGCCTGGGCTATTCCGAAAGGCGCGAAGAACCAGGACGAAGCGGCCAAGTTCATCGCCTATTCGGTGCAGCCGGCGCAGCAGAAGACCTACTCGGAAAACATCGCCTACGGCCCGGCCAACACCCAGGCGGTGCCGCTGCTGGACAAGGCGCTGCTGAAGAACATGCCGACCACGCCTGAGAACATCAAGGATCAGGTCGCCATGGACGTCGCCTTCTGGGCCGACTTCGGCGAGCAACTGGAACAGCGCTTCAACGCCTGGGCCGCGAAGTAAGCGGCGAGTGCCTGCGTAGGATGGGTTGAGCGTGCGATACCCATCGTGGTGGCGGCACGGGTATCGCTGCGCCCGACCCATCCTGCAACTGCATTCCACGCCGGCGGTTAGCGCCGCCGGCGTCATTCATCGCGCAAACCCTGTGGAGTAACCATGGCCATCGCCGTACCCCTGACCGAGGCCACCGGGCCAACCCTGAAGCAGCGCCTGGCGCGTGCCGAGCGGATGAACCGCCTGAAATCCCAGGCGCTGATCCTGCCGCTGCTGATCTTTCTGCTGCTGACCTTCCTGGTGCCGATGGTCGCGCTGCTCTACCGCAGTCTGAACAACCCGGAAGTGGTTGGCGCATTGCCGCGCACCGTCGAGGCCATCGCCAGCTGGGACGGCAAGGCGCTGCCCGATGAGCCGGTTTACCAGGCGCTGGCCACCGACCTCGCCGAGGCGCGCAAGAACCAGACCATCGGCGATCTCTCCAAGCGTCTGAACATGGAGCTGGCCGGCTACCGCAGCCTGATGGCGAAGACCGCCCGCGCACTGCCGCTCAAGAGCGAGCCGGCCTCCTACAAGGACGCCCTCGAGGCGCTCGACGAGCGCTGGGGCGACCCGGCCTACTGGCAGGCGATCCGTCGCAACGCCAGCAGCCTGACCCCGTTCTACCTGCTCGCCGCGGTCGACCACCGCATCGACGACCTCGGCGAAGTGGCGCCGGCGACGCCGGACCAGGCGATCTACCTGGACATCTTCGCGCGGACCTTCTGGATGGGCGCGGTGATCACCGCGATCTGCCTGGCGCTGGCCTATCCGCTGGCGTACCTGCTGGCCAACCTGCCGACGCGCACCAGCAACCTGCTGATGATCCTCGTGCTGCTGCCGTTCTGGACCTCGATCCTGGTGCGCGTCGCCGCCTGGATCGTGCTGTTGCAGTCGGGCGGGCTGATCAACGGCGCGCTGCTCAAGCTGGGCCTGATCGATCAGCCGCTGCAACTGGTGTTCAACCGTACCGGCGTGTACATCGCCATGGTCCACATCATGCTGCCGTTCATGATCCTGCCGATCTACAGCGTGATGAAGGGCATCTCGCCGACCTACATGCGCGCGGCGATCTCGCTGGGCTGCCACCCGTTCGCCAGCTTCTGGCGGGTGTACTTCCCGCAGACGGTCGCCGGGATCGGCGCCGGCTGCCTGCTGGTGTTCATCCTGTCCATCGGCTACTACATCACCCCGGCGCTGCTCGGCAGCCCGAACGACCAGATGGTCAGCTACTTCGTCGCGTTCTTCACCAACAGCACCATCAACTGGGGCATGGCCACGGCGCTCGGCGGCCTGCTGCTGTTCGCCACGCTGATCCTGTACGTCGTCTACAGCTGGCTGGTCGGCGCCGGTCGCCTGCGCCTGGGCTGAGGAGAAAGAAATGCTGAGTCCCTACATGTCCCCCGTCGAGCGCGTCTGGTTCTACACCCTGCGCCTGCTCTGCGGCCTGGTGCTGTTGTTCCTGATCCTGCCGGTCCTGGTGATCATCCCGCTGTCGTTCAACGCCGGGACCTTCCTGGTCTATCCGCTGCAGGGCTTCTCGCTGCGCTGGTACGCCGATTTCTTCGGCTCCAGCGAGTGGATGCGCGCGCTCTCCAACAGCCTGATCGTGGCGCCGGCGGCGACCCTGCTGGCGATGCTCTTCGGCACCCTGGCGGCGATCGGCCTGACCCGCGGCGAGTTTCGCGGCAAGGCGCTGGTGATGAGCCTGCTGATCTCGCCGATGGTGGTGCCGGTGGTGATCGTTGGCGTCTCCAGCTACCTGTTCTTCGCCCCGCTCGGGCTGGGCAACAGCTACCTGTCGCTGATCCTGGTGCATGCGGTGCTCGGCGTGCCCTTCGTCATCATCACGGTGTCGGCAACCCTGCAGGGCTTCAACCACAACCTGGTGCGCGCCGCCGCCAGTCTCGGCGCCTCGCCGCTCACCGCATTCCGCCGGGTGACCCTGCCGCTGATCGCGCCGGGGGTGATCAGCGGCGCGCTGTTCGCCTTCGCCACCTCCTTCGACGAAGTGGTGGTGACGCTTTTCCTCGCCGGCCCCGAGCAGGCGACGCTGCCACGGCAGATGTTCAGCGGCATCCGCGAGAACCTCTCTCCGACCATCGCCGCGGCGGCGACTCTGCTGATCGGCTTCTCGGTGGTGCTGCTCCTGACGCTGGAATGGCTGCGCGGGCGCAGCGAGAAACTGCGCACGGCGGTCGCCGAGTAGCGCTTTGTGCTCGGTGCGCGCGGCGCACCTACGGCAGGCCCGCGGCGCAAGCGGGTAGGGCGCGCCGTGCGCACCGCGTGTCTACTGCTCGCTTCGGCCGGTACACTCTGCGGCTTTTCCGCCCGCCCGGCAGGAGAGGCCGCATGGACCTCAACGATCCCAGTTTCGAAGAGTTGCTCGACGCCCTGCACGACGGCGTCTACATCACCGACGCCGCCGGCACCACGCTGAAGATCAACCGTGCCTACCAGCGCCTGACCGGGCTGAGCAGCGATGAGCTGGTCGGCCGCAACATGCAGGATCTGGTGCGCGAGGGCGTGATCTCGCAATCCGCTTCCCTGCGCGTGCTCAAGGAAGGCAAGCCGTTCTCGGTGATGCAGAGCCTGGGCAACGGCAAGCAGCTGCTGGTCAGCGCCTCGCCGATCCTCGAGGCCGACCGGCGCATCCGCTACGTGGTCAGCGCGGTGCGCGACATGACCGAGCTGCTGCGCATGAAGCACGAGCGGGACGAGTTGCAGCAGCTCAAGCAGTTGCGCAGCAGCACCGCGCAGTTGCACGCCGGGCCGCGCGACGACCTGCTGCACTCGCCGCTGGTGGCCAGCCAGGAGGTCGCCGGCGCGGTTTTCGCGTTGGCGCGGCAGGTTGCCGCCAGTGACGTGAAAGTGCTGCTGCAGGGCGAGACCGGGGTCGGCAAGACGCTGGTCGCACAGTTCATCCACAACGCCAGCGCGCGCGCCGCCGAACCCTTCCTCTCGCTGAACTGCGGCGCGCTGCCCGAGCATCTGGTCGAGGCCGAACTGTTCGGCTACGCGCCCGGTGCCTTCACCGGCGCCTCGGCGAAGGGCAAGCGCGGCCTGCTGGAGCTGGCCAACGGCGGCACCCTGTTCCTCGACGAGATCGGCGACCTGCCGCTGGCGCTGCAGGTGAAGCTGCTCAAGGTGCTGGAAGAGAACCGCTTCATCCCGGTCGGCGGCCTGGAGCTGAAGGAAGTCGACGTGCGCGTGATCACCGCCACCCACCGCGACCTGCGGCGGATGGTGGCCGAGGGCGGCTTTCGCGCCGACCTGTTCTACCGGCTCAACGTGGTGCCCATCGGCATTCCGCCGCTGCGTGAGCGCCGCGAGGAAATCCGCCCGCTGCTCGACTATTACCTGGAGCACTTCAACGCACGGCACCGGCGCGAGCTGCAGTGGAGCCTGGAGGCGGTCGACCTGCTGCTCGATTACCCCTGGCCGGGAAACATCCGCGAGCTGATCAACGTCGTCGAGCGCCTGGTGGTGACCTGCTCCGGCGCGCGCATCGAAACCCTCGACCTGCCGGAGGAATGCCGCGCGGGGCTGCTGCCGGCCGAGGGCGCCGACCTCGACCTGCGGCGCATCGTCGAGCGCGCCGAGCGGCTGGCGATCCGCCAGGCGCTGCAGCGCCACAAGACCACCCGGCTGGCGGCCAAGGCGCTGGGCGTGAGCCAGGCGACGGTGGTGCAGAAGATGAAACGCTGGGAGCGCAGCGATTAGCTTTTCAATCAATGCCCGCTTCAGCGAGTAGAAAACCAATCATGTCCCTTCGTTCGCGAGGGGCTTGAGAGGGCCGCGCGCCAGGCGCAGCGCGGTCTGCGACAATCTGGCACAGCTTTGGCAATGGTCGGCGTCCACCTCCCATAACGAACAACAAGGTGAAGCCGATGACCATCGCCGCATTCAAGATCGCCAACAAGCTGCTGACCGGGCGCTCCGCCGTCGAGCAGCTGGATGCCGAACTGACCCGCCTGAACATCCACAACCCGCTGATCGTCACCGACGCCATCCTCGTGCAGTCGGGCACCGTCGACCAGGTGCTCAGCCAGCTCGGCGGGCGCCCCTACGGTCTCTTCGATCAGGTCAAGCCCGAGCCGGAAATCGCCATCGTCGAAGACTGCACCCAGGCCTATCGCCAGGGCGGCCACGACGGGCTGATCGGCGTCGGCGGCGGCAGCGCCATCGACATCGCCAAGAGCGTCGCCGCCTACGCCGGCCACGAGGGCAGGCTGGAAGAACTCTTCGGCGTCGACCAGGTGAAGCGCAAGGGCCCGCCGCTGATCGCCATCCCGACCACCGCAGGCACCGGCTCGGAAGTCACCAATGTGGCGATCCTTTCGGATAAGGAAGCGCAGCTGAAGAAGGGCATCGTCTCCGACTATCTGCTGCCCGACGTGGCGCTGGTCAGCCCGCTGATGACCCTGACCTGCCCGCGCGGCGTGACCGCGGCCAGCGGCGTCGATGCGCTGGTGCACGCGATCGAGTCCTACCTGTCGCTGAACGCCTCGCCGATCACCGATTCGCTGGCCATCGGCGCGATCAGGCTGATCGCCAAGTCGCTGCCCAAGGCCTACGCCAACCCCAACGACATCCAGGCCCGCGAAGACATGGCCACCGCCAGCCTGATGGCCGGGATGGCCTTCGGCAACGCCGGCGTCGGCGCGGTACACGCGCTGGCCTACCCGCTGGGTGGCCGCTTCAACATCGCCCACGGGGTGAGCAACGCGCTGCTGCTGCCCTACGTGATGGCCTGGAACAAGCTGGCCTGCGTCGAGCGCTTCCGTGACATCGCCGAAGCCATGGGCGAGCCGGTTGCCGGGCTGTCCGACCTCGACGCCGCCGAGCGCGCGGTGCAGGCGATGGCCGCGCTGTGCGCCGCGGTGGAGATTCCCAAGGGCATGCGCGCCTTCGGCGTACCCGAGGATGCGATCCCGCAGATGGCCGAAGAGGCCAGCAAGATCGACCGCCTGATGCGCAACAACCCGCGCAAGTTCAACGCCCGCGACATCGAGCAGATCTACCGCGCCGCCTACTGAGTCACGTGAAATCCGGCCGCCAGCGAGGGGCTGCCGCGCTGCACCGTCACCATCAATACCAATAAAAGGTGTTCCACCATGTCGCAAAACGAAGACCTGGGCGTCGAGGCGCCCTACATCCCGCTGGGCCTGTTCAAACTGCGCCTGCCGTTCATCCACTACCGTTTCGAGCTGCCGGACTACCTGCAGGGGCTGCTGATGTGCGCGGTCGACCTGGCCGCCATCCCGATGATGACCGAGTTCCTCGGCATGCCCTTCGAGGTGGCGCTGGCGGTGGTCATGCTCAACGGCCTGCTCTACCTGCTGCACCATCTGCTCGGCGATCCGGTGGTGCCGGGCTGGATCACGCCGGCGATCCCGCTGCTGATGACCTACTGCACGCAGTTCCCGGAGGGCCCGGAGCGCATCCACGCGCTGATTGCCTTCCAGCTGACGCTCGGGGCTTTTTCCATATTGCTCGGGGTGACGGGCTCGGCGCGCAAGGTCGTCGCGCTGGTGCCCTCGGCGCTCAAGGCCGGGATCATCATGGGCGCCGGCCTGTCCGCGGTGGTCGCGGTATTCAAGGAAGGTGGGCGCTTCGATAGCTTCCCCTGGACCATCTCGATCGCCATCGGCCTGGCCTTCTATCTGATCTTCTCGCAGCACTTCCAGCAACTGAAGAAGAGCAGCACCTTCTGGTGGAACTTCGCCAAGCTGGGGATCTTCCCGATCATCATCCTCGCCGTGCTGGTTGCGCCGCTGTTCGGCGAGGCGCCCTGGCCGAGCCTGCAGTGGGGCATCAGCAAGCCCGACTTCGCCACGCTGTGGAGCCAGTACACCGTATTCGGCCTCGGCATGCCGCCGCTGATGATGTTCGTCACCGCCATCCCGACGGTGCTGGCCGCCTACCTCGTGGTGTTCGGCGACGTGCTCGGCGCCCGGGCGATCCTTGCCGAGGCCGACCACGTGCGGCGTGACGAGAAGGTCGATTTCAACCCGAACCGTTCGCACCTGATCTTCGGCGGGCGCAACGCGCTGATGAGCATCCTTGGCCCGGACATCGCCATGTGCGGCCCGCAGTGGTCGGCGATGCAGGTGGTGATCACTGAGCGCTTCAAAGGCGGCGCCAAGGCGATGAAGTCGATCTACGGCGGCACCGGCTCGTTCCGCTGGGGCACCAACACCGGCCTGCTGCTGTTGCCAGTGGTGACCTTCGTGCAGCCGATTCTCGGTGTGGCGCTGGCGCTGACGCTGCTGATCCAGGGCTACGTCAGCGTGCGCCTGGGCATCATGGAGGCGCGTAGCCAGCGCGACCTGGGCATCGCCGGAGTGATCGGCGCGGTGCTGGCGATCAAGGGCGCCGGCTGGGCCTTCGCCATCGGCGTCGGTCTCTGCCTGCTGATCTACGGCGCGCGCTTCTTCAAGGGCGAGAACGACGGCACCTTCACCAAGGACCTGCCGGCGCCCGGCGAGCTGCCTTTCGACGACACTCCCGATCCGGCGGCGCCGACGCCGGCGCTGAGCCTGGAACCCAAGATTTAGGAACCGCTATGAGCATCGAACTGAACGACCCGGCCCTGCTGCGCCAGCAGGCCTACCTGAACGGCGAATGGTGCGAGGCCGACGCCGGCGAACGCACCGAAATCCTCAACCCGGCGGACGCCTCACCGGTGGGCGCGGTGCCGAACATGGGCGGCGCCGAAACCCGCCGTGCGATTCTCGCCGCCCAGGCCGCGCAACCGGCCTGGCGCAAGCTCACCGCCAAGGAGCGCTCGCTCAAGCTGCGCCGCTGGGGCGAGCTGATGCTGGAAAACCAGGAAGACCTGGCGCGCATCATGACCGCCGAGCAGGGCAAGCCGCTGAGCGAGGCGCGTGGCGAAGTGCTCTACGCCGCGTCCTTCCTCGAGTGGTTCGGCGAGGAAGCCAAGCGCGTCTACGGCGACACCATTCCCGGCCACCAGCCGGACAAGCGCATCATCGTCACCAAGGAGCCGGTGGGCGTCACCGCGGCGATCACGCCGTGGAACTTCCCGGCGGCGATGATCACCCGCAAGGTCGGCCCGGCGCTGGCCGCGGGCTGCGCGATGGTGCTCAAGCCGGCGCCGCAGACGCCGTTCAGCGCCCTGGCGCTGGCCGAGCTGGCGCAGCGCGCGGGCATTCCGGCCGGGCTGTTCAGCGTGATCACCGCCGATGCGCAGCGCTCGCGCGAGGTTGGCGCCGAGCTGTGCGCCAACCCGATCGTGCGCAAGCTGTCGTTCACCGGCTCCACCGGCGTCGGCATCAAGCTGATGGAGCAGTGCGCGCCGACCCTGAAGAAGCTCTCGCTGGAGCTGGGCGGCAACGCGCCCTTCATCGTCTTCGACGACGCCGATCTGGACGCGGCGGTCGAAGGGGCGATGATCTCCAAGTACCGCAACGCCGGGCAGACCTGCGTCTGCGCCAACCGCATCTACGTGCAGGCCGGCGTCTACGACGCCTTCGCCGAAAAACTGGCCGCCGCGGTTTCGCGCCTGGTGGTCGGCGACGGCACCCGCGAGGGCGTCACCACCGGTCCGCTGATCGACGCCAACGCGGTGGCCAAGGTGCAGCGCCATCTGGCCGATGCCACCGCCAAGGGCGCGCGGATACTGGCCGGCGGCAAGGCGCTGGGCGGCAACTTCTTCGAGCCGACCATCCTCACCGGCGTCACCGCGCAGATGGACGTGGCCCGCGAGGAAACCTTCGGCCCGCTGGCGCCGCTGTTCCGCTTCGATGACGAGGCCGACGTGGTACGCCAGGCCAACGACACCGAGTTCGGCCTGGCGGCGTACTTCTACGCCCGCGACCTGTCGCGCGTGTTCCGTGTCGCCGAGGCGCTGGAGTACGGCATGGTCGGGATCAACACCGGGCTGATCTCCACCGAGGTGGCGCCGTTCGGCGGCATGAAGTCCTCCGGCCTCGGCCGCGAAGGCTCCAGGTACGGCCTCGACGAGTACCTGGAGATCAAGTACCTCTGCCTGGGCGGTATCTGAAACGTCGGTCATGGTGCGCGGCGCATCCTACGCTCGTCCGTAGGTTTCGCCATGCGCACCGCGAGGTGGCGCACGATGTCTTGCGCTGCTTCCGCACCGAAGCCTGGGTATCGGTGCGCGCGGCGCACCCTACGTTGGAGTCTGCGCTCCGTATGGGGTGCCATGCGCACCACCGGCCTACGTCTGCCCGGGCGGAGCGGGTACAATGCGTGCCTTCCGTGACGAGCCCAGCAGGTGCCCCATGCAACCCTACGCCATCGCCCCGTCGATCCTTTCCGCCGACTTCGCCCGCCTGGGTGAAGACGTCGACAAGGTGCTCGCCGCCGGTGCCGACATCGTTCACTTCGATGTGATGGACAACCACTACGTGCCCAACCTGACCATCGGCCCGATGGTCTGCGCGGCGCTGCGTAAGTATGGCGTCACCGCGCCGATCGACGCGCACCTGATGGTCAAGCCGGTGGATCGCATCATCGGCGACTTCATCGAGGCCGGCGCCAGCTACATCACCTTCCACCCGGAAGCCTCCGAGCACGTCGACCGTTCGCTGCAGCTGATCAAGAGCGGTGGCGCCAAGGCCGGCCTGGTGTTCAACCCGGCGACTTCGCTGGACGCGCTGAAGTACGTGATGGACAAGGTCGACATGATCCTGCTGATGAGCGTGAACCCCGGCTTCGGCGGGCAGAAGTTCATCCCCGGCACGCTGAACAAGCTGCGTGAAGCACGCGCGCTGATCGATGCCAGCGGCCGCGACATCCGCCTGGAGATCGATGGCGGGGTGAACGTCGCCAACATCCGCGAGATCGCCGCCGCCGGAGCTGACACCTTCGTCGCCGGCTCGGCGATCTTCAGCCAGCCCGACTACAAGGCGGTGATCGACGCGATGCGCGCCGAGCTGGCCCAGGCCCGCGGATGAACGGACTGCAGCGGCTGTTCCCCGATGCGTTGCCGCGACTGGTGATGTTCGACCTCGACGGCACGCTGGTCGACTCGGTGCCCGACCTCGCCGCCGCGATCGACAGCATGCTGGCCCAGCTCGGCCGCGCGCCGGCAGGCGTCGAGCGGGTACGCGACTGGATCGGCAACGGCGCGCCGGTTCTGGTGCGCCGCGCCCTGGCCGGGCAGATGGATCACGCCGGCGTCGATGCCGGCGAGGCCGAGCAAGCGCTGGGACTGTTCATGCAGGCCTATGCCGGTGGCCACGCGCTGACCACCGTCTATCCCGGCGTGGCGCACACCCTGGCCTGGCTCAAGGCGCAGGGCGTGGCGCTGGCGGTGATCACCAACAAGCCCGAGCGCTTCGTCGAACCGTTGCTGGGTGAGCTCGGCCTGGGCGGGCATTTCCGCTGGATCGTCGGCGGCGACACGCTGCCCCGGCAGAAGCCCGACCCCGCCGGCCTGCTGCATGTGCTGCGCCTGGCCGAGGTCGAGCCGGCGCAGGCGCTGTTCGTCGGCGACTCGCGCAACGACATCCGTGCCGCGCGCGCGGCGGCGGTGAGCTGCGTCGGCCTGCGCTACGGCTACAACCACGGCGAGCCGATCGAGAACGAAAACCCGGACCTGGTGCTGGATGACCTGCGCGAACTGCTGCCGAGTTGATTCGCCCATGGCCCTGCGCTAACGTGGCCGCTCGTTTCAATCCCCCCGCCTTGCGAGATCAGAACGTGGTGGTCACCGGCAAACTCTGGATGAAAGTGATCAAGGCTCTGGCCCGTTGGCGCTGGCGCGCCTGATCCGTTCCGGCCGGTCCTTCCGGCGTTTGCTGCGACCTTCTTACCTAGTTTTGCCACGAGACTGATCATGACCCGCGAAGAATTCCTGCGTCTGGCCGCTGCCGGCTATAACCGCATTCCCCTGGCCTTCGAAACCCTGGCCGACTTCGACACGCCGCTGTCGCTGTACCTGAAGCTGGCCGATGCGCCGCACTCCTACCTGCTGGAGTCCGTGCAGGGCGGCGAGAAATGGGGCCGCTACTCGATCATCGGCCTGCCGTGCCGCACCGTGCTGCGCGCCCACGGCAACCAGGTCCGGGTCAGCAAGGACGACCGCGAGGTAGAGGCGCTGGAAAGCGACGACCCGCTGGCCTTCGTCGAGCAGTTCAAGGCGCGCTACCGGGTGCCGACGCTGCCCAACCTGCCGCGCTTCGACGGCGGCCTGGTCGGCTACTTCGGCTACGACAGCGTGCGCTACGTGGAGAAGAAACTCGCCCACTGCCCGAATCCCGACCCGCTGGGCACGCCGGACATCCTGCTGATGGTTTCCGACGCGGTGGTGGTGTTCGACAACCTGGCCGGCAAGCTGCACGCCATCGTGCTGGTCGATCCGGCCGAGGAGGGCGCCTACGAGAAGGGCCTGGAGCGCCTGAAGGTCCTGCGCGCCACGCTGCGCCAGCCGATCGCGCCGCGCCTGGGGCTGGACTTCAACGCCGCCGCCGGCAGCGAGCCGGCGTTCCGCTCCAGCTTCAGCCGCGACGACTACGAACGCGCGGTGGGCGCCATCAAGGACTACATCCTCGCCGGCGACTGCATGCAGGTGGTGATCTCGCAGCGCATGTCGATCCCGTTCAAGGCCGCGCCGATCGACCTGTACCGCGCGCTGCGCTGCTTCAACCCGACCCCGTACATGTACTTCTTCAACTTCGGCGACTTCCACGTGGTGGGCAGTTCGCCGGAGGTGCTGGTGCGTGTCGAGGACGGCCTGGTCACCGTGCGCCCGATCGCCGGCACCCGCCCGCGCGGCGCCAACGAGGAAGCGGACCTCGCGCTGGAGAAAGACCTGCTCTCCGACGCCAAGGAAGTCGCCGAGCACCTGATGCTCATCGACCTCGGCCGCAACGACGTCGGCCGCGTTTCTGACACCGGCACGGTGAAGGTCACCGAGAAGATGGTGATCGAGCGCTACTCCAACGTCATGCACATCGTCTCCAACGTCACCGGCCAGCTGAAGAGCGGCATGAGCGCGATGGACGCGTTGCGCGCCATCCTCCCGGCCGGCACCCTGTCCGGCGCGCCCAAGGTGCGCGCCATGCAGATCATCGACGAGCTGGAGCCGGTCAAGCGTGGCGTCTACGGCGGCGCGGTAGGCTACCTGGCGTGGAACGGCAACATGGACACCGCCATCGCCATCCGTACCGCGGTGATCAAGGACGGCGAGCTGCACGTGCAGGCCGGCGCCGGGATCGTCGCCGACTCGGTGCCGGCACTGGAATGGGAGGAGACGCTGAACAAGCGCCGCGCCATGTTCCGCGCCGTCGCCCTGGCCGAACAAAGCGTCGACGACGGCGTCTGATCCGGAGAAGGGGCCAGGGTTTCGCCACTACCGGCGGAACCTCCCGGCCCCCGTATCGACAAGGACTCAGACGATGCGAAAGACCCCCCCACTCCGCACCCTGTTTTTCCTCTTCGCCGCCGCGCTCCTGCTCGGCGGATGTGCGTCCACACCCATTGCCCACTTGCCTGCGCCGATCAGCGAGGGCGAAGCGCGCCAGGTGATCGAGCAGGTGGTGCGCGCCAATCGCCCCGGCCTGCGCGCCGACGCCCTGGAATTCACCCAGACCTACCTGTGGTTCGGCAACGGTATCATCGCGCCGGTCACCGGCTTCGGCTCGGCGGCCTCGCTGGGCTCGGCTGCACTGGCCTCTGACGTCGCCGGCGCGGAGCCGGCGGACAGCGAGCGCCTGTATTTCGGCAACCTCGGCGAGGCGCGACTGCTCGGCGGCGCGCGGAACTACGAGGTCCTGCTGATCAACACCGACGGCGCCGCGCTGAGCGCCTTTCAGGTGGAAAACCGCGCCCAGGGCGAACGCTTCATCGATGCCCTGTACTTCTTCCGTGGCCGCGCGCGCGCCGTTCAGGACGCCTGATGAGCGTGTCGCGGCGGCCCGTTCGCCCACGGCGTTATTGCAGCGAAGGCCCCGGCTGGGCTACTGTGCGGGCAGCTAAATCCGAGACAAGCCCGTGACATCCAGCACCCTCCTGATGCGAGTCATCAAAGCCCACGCCCGCTGGCGCTGGCGCGCCTGATTCCGTTCGCCCGGACACTGCCGGGCTGCAACTCCTGCCTCCGCAAGACGATACCCACCGGCACCTTCGCTGCTTCAGCAAGCCGGTACATCGATTCCCCTTGCCGAGGCGCGATCCGAATCCAGAGGTGGGCTCCATGCTTTTAATGATCGATAACTACGACTCCTTCACCTTCAACGTGGTGCAGTACCTCGGCGAACTGGGTGCCGAGGTGAAGGTCGTGCGCAACGACGAACTGACGCTGGCCGAGATCGAGGCGCTGAACCCCGAACGCATCGTGATCTCCCCCGGTCCCTGCACGCCGACCGAGGCCGGCGTGTCGCTCGAGGTGATCCGCCATTTCGCCGGCAGGCTGCCGATCCTCGGCGTGTGCCTCGGCCACCAGGGTATCGGCCAGGCCTTCGGCGGCGACGTGGTGCGCGCGCGCCAGGTCATGCACGGCAAGACCAGCCCTGTCTACCACGAGCACCAGGGTGTGTTCGCCGGGCTCAACGACCCGCTGACCGTGACCCGTTACCACTCGCTGGTGGTCAAGCTCGAGACCCTGCCCGAGTGCCTGGAAGTCACCGCCTGGACGCGTCTGGACGACGGTTCGGTGGACGAGATCATGGGGCTGCGGCACAAGACGCTGAACGTCGAAGGCGTGCAGTTCCACCCCGAATCGATCCTCTCCGAGCAGGGCCACGAACTGTTCGCCAATTTCCTCAAGCAGACCGGCGGGGTACGCGGGTGAACATCAAGGAAGCCCTCGACCGGGTGGTCAACCAGCTCGACCTGAACACCGCCGAGATGCAGGACGTGATGCGCCTGATCATGACCGGCCAGTGCACCGATGCGCAGATCGGCGCGTTCCTCATGGGCATGCGCATGAAGAGCGAGACCATCGACGAGATCGTCGGCGCCGCGCAGGTGATGCGCGAGCTGGCCTCGCCGGTGCAGATCGACGCCGAACGCCTGGTCGACACCTGCGGCACCGGCGGCGATGGAATGAACATCTTCAACGTCTCCACCGCCGCGGCCTTCGTCGTCGCGGCGGCCGGCGGGCGCGTCGCCAAGCACGGCAACCGCGCGGTATCCGGCAAGAGCGGCAGTGCCGATCTGCTGGAGGCCGCCGGGGTCTACCTCGACCTCAAGCCGGAACAGGTGGCGCGCTGCGTCGAGACCGTCGGCGTCGGCTTCATGTTCGCCCCGTCGCACCATGGCGCGATGAGGCACGCCATCGGCCCGCGCCGCGAGCTCGGCCTGCGCACGCTGTTCAACCTGCTCGGGCCGATGACCAACCCGGCCGGCGTGCAGCGCCAGGTGGTCGGCGTGTTCAGCCAGGCGTTGTGCCGGCCGATGGCCGAGGTGCTGGCGCGCCTGGGCAGCGAGCACGTGCTGGTGGTGCACGCGCAGGACGGGCTGGACGAGATCAGCCTGGCCGCGCCGACCTACGTCGCGGAGCTGTTCGAGGGATCGGTGCGCGAATACCAGATCCAGCCGGAAGACTTCGGCATCAAGAGCCAGAGCCTGATCGGCCTGACCGTGGCCAGCGCCGCCGAGTCGCTGGCGCTGATCCGCGACGCCCTGGGCCGCCGCAAGAGCGACAACGGCCACAAGGCCGCAGAGATGATCGTCCTCAACGCCGGCGCCGCGCTCTACGTGGCCGGGCATGCGAGCAGCCTCGAGGACGGCATGCGCCTGGCGCACGACGCCGTGCATACCGGCCTGGCCTGGGAAAAACTGAACGAGCTGGTCGCCTTCACCGGCATATTCAAGCAGGAGAACGAAGCATGAGCGTGCCCACCGTGCTGGAGAAGATCCTCGCCCGCAAGGCCGAGGAAGTCGCCGAGCGCCGCGCGCGCGTGAGCCTCGCCGAGCTGGAGCGACTGGCCGCCGCTGCGGATGCGCCGCGCGGTTTTGCCGAGGCCCTGAAAGCGCGGGTCAAGCGCAAGGAAGCGGCGGTGATCGCCGAAGTGAAGAAGGCGTCGCCGAGCAAGGGCGTGATCCGCGAGCAGTTCGTCCCGGCCGAGATCGCCAGCAGCTACGAAGCCGGTGGCGCGACCTGCCTGTCGGTGTTGACCGACATCGATTTCTTCCAGGGCGCCGATGTCTACCTGCGGCAGGCGCGCGCCGCCTGCAGCCTGCCAGTGATCCGCAAGGACTTCATGATCGATCCCTACCAGGTGGTCGAAGCCCGCGCGCTGGGCGCCGATTGCATCCTGCTGATCGTCTCCGCGCTCTCCGATGCGCAGATGGCCGAGCTGGCGGCGACGGCCAAGGGCGTCGGCCTCGACGTGCTGGTGGAAGTCCACGACGGCGACGAGCTGGACCGCGCGCTGGCCACACTGGACACGCCGCTGCTGGGCATCAACAACCGCAACCTGCACACCTTCGAGGTGAGCCTGGAAACCACCCTCGACCTGCTCCCGCGAATTCCCCGCGAGCGTCTAGTGATCACCGAGAGCGGCATCCTCAACCGTGCCGACGTGGAACTGATGCAGATTAGCGAGGTGCACGCCTTCCTGGTCGGCGAGGCGTTCATGCGCGCTGACGATCCGGGCATCGAGTTGCAGCGCCTGTTCTTCCCCGAGCGCAGCCGCGGATTGGGCAGCGACGCCTCCTGAGCGATTCGCGCGCATGAAAAAGCCGGCCAAGCGCCGGCTTTTTCATGCGCCGGATTCAGCGTGTGCCGAACACCACCATGGTCTTGCCCTTCACGTGGACCAGGCCCTGTTCCTCGAGGCTCTTGAGGACGCGACCGACCATCTCGCGGGAGCAGCCGACGATGCGGCCGATTTCCTGCCGGGTGATCTTGATCTGCATGCCGTCCGGATGGGTCATCGCATCCGGCTGCTTGCACAGCTCCAGCAGCGTGCGCGCGACGCGGCCGGTGACGTCGAGGAAGGCCAGGTCGCCGACCTTGCGCGTGGTCGCGCGCAGTCGCTCGGCCATCTGCCCGCCGAGAATGTAGAGGATCTCCGGGTCGCGTTCGGACAGTTCGCGGAACTTGGCGTAGCTCAGCTCGGCGACCTCGCACTCGGTCTTGGCGCGGACCCAGGCACTGCGGGCCTTTTCCGCATCGTCCTTCTCGAACAGGCCCAGCTCGCCGAAGAAATCCCCGGCGTTGAGGTAGGCGATGATCATCTCGCGACCGTCGTCGTCCTCGATGAGGATGGTGACCGAGCCCTTGATGATGAAGAACAGGGTTTCGCAGCGGTCGCCGGCATAGATGATGGTGCTCTTGGCGGCGTAGCGGCGGCGATGGCAATGCGAGAGGAGTCTGTCGAGGTTCTTGATCTTTGGAGCGAGGGTGATTGCGACCATGCCTGATTTCCGAGAGAGGGATGAGCTGTCCAGACGCCGTGAGAATATCCGAAGCGGCAGGTTATCGAGGCAAGGTTGATACACGTAGCCGCGCCCGAATCGTTCCAGGCCGCCGGCTTCCGCGGGGTTGACCGGCAATAATGCGCCAATCGATGCAGCATTCCGCCTCGCCATGGCGAGTGCAGAGGTCCGCGCGGTCCTGTCGTGTTTGCAGGCAGATTCTTTGGAATACGTCCCGGCGTCGAGCCGGTGGTCTGGCGCCAGCTTAACAGAGGTCCCGGAGCGGGCAATCCGTTTTCTGGCCGCCCAGGCGTCACCCGTTGTCCAGGCTCGCGCTGCGGCGTCGCGGAGGCGGCATGCTAAGCTGGCGCACTTTTCAGCAGCGGAGCGCGGCGATGAAAGCACGCATTCAGTGGGCCGGTGAGGCCATGTTCCTCGGTGAGTCCGGCAGCGGCCATGTGGTGGTGATGGACGGCCCGCCGGAAAATGGCGGCCGCAACCTGGGTGTCCGGCCGATGGAGATGGTGCTGATCGGCCTGGGCGGCTGCAGCAACTTCGACGTGGTCAGCATCCTGAAGAAGTCGCGCCAGCCGGTAGAAAGCTGCGAGGCGTTCCTCGAGGCCGAGCGCGCCAGCGAAGACCCGAAGGTGTTCACCAAGATCCACCTGCATTTCGTGGTCAAGGGCCGCGGCCTGAAGGAGGCGCAGGTCAAGCGTGCCATCGAGCTGTCGGCGGAGAAGTACTGCTCGGCGTCGATCATGCTCGGCAACGCCGGCGTCGAGATCACCCACGACTACGAGATCGTCGAGCTGGGCTGACGGGCGAACGCATCGGGCAAAAAGAAAGGGCGCCTCGGCGCCCTTTTCTTCGTCTGCATCGAGGATCAGATGCGGTAGGTGCTTTTCGTCATCACCTTGGACAGCAGGGTCATGCCGAACTTCACCGGCGCCGGGAAGCGGAACCCGCCGGCGGCGATGGCATTGGTCGAGTGCTGCTCCTCGTCGATGCGCATCTGCTCGAGGATCGAGCGGGATTTCTGGTCTTCCGGCGGAATCTGCTTGAGGTGCTCGTCGAGGTGCTTGCAGACCTGGTCCTCGGTGGCGGCGACGAAGCCCAGGCTGACCTTGTCGCTGATCAGCCCGGCGACCGCGCCAACGCCGAACGACAGCCCGTAGAACACCGGGTTGAGCACGCTGGTGTGGCTGCCCAGCTCGCGGATGCGATGTTCGCACCAGGCAAGGTGATCGATTTCTTCCTCGGCGGCGTGTTCCATCGCCTTGCGGATCGCCGGCAGCTTGGCGGTCAGCGCCTGGCCCTGGTAGAGGCCCTGGGCACAGACCTCGCCGGTGTGGTTGATGCGCATCAGACCGGCGACATGGCGGGTCTGGCTGGGTTCGAGGGCCACTTCGTCCTTGAGCAGGGCCGGCGACGGGCGATACGGCTGCCCGGTGAACGGCAGCAGGGTGCGCAGGGCGGTGTTGGCCTGCAGCAGCAGGCGATCGACCGGGGTGTAGTGACGCGCATCGGACATGACGAACTCCAGAACGAACGAGGGCGGCAAGTTTAAGCCGCGGGGCTTGGCGCCGGGTTGGGACAGATCAACGCAGAGGCCGTTGGCTAGCCCGGCGGCCAGCGCATCGGGCGTTTGCCCAGTACGTGCATATGAATGTGGTAGACGGTCTGGCCGCCCAGTTCGTTGCAGTTCATCACCACCCGGAAACCCTCGTCGCAGCCCTGCTCGCGGGCGAGTTTCTGCGCGGTGAAGAGGATGTGCCCGGCGAGGGCCTTGTCCTCCTGCTCGCCGAGGTCGTGCAGGGTGGCGATGTGTTTCTTCGGGATCACCAGAAAGTGCACCGGCGCTTTCGGGTCGATGTCGTTGAAGGCGATCACCTGGTCATCTTCGTAAAGCTTGCGCGCGGGAATCTCACCGGCGACGATCCTGCAGAATAGGCAGTCCACGGACGGCTCCAGGTCTGATGGAAGAGCGAGGAGTGTAACCACGCGCGCAGGACCGGCCAACCCGCGCGCCACAAGGAGTCAGTGTGAAGAACGATATCCACGATCTCGGCCTGGTGCTGGAATCCAAGGTCAAGTTGATCGTCATCGAGTCCTGGGACGAGCCGCGGGTCCTGCAGACGCTCACCGGCCTGGCGGTGCGGCGCAATCTCGGGCTGTTCCTCTGGTCGATCACCGAAGGCCTGCAACGCCTGGGCTTCGGCGCGGCGCCCGCGAACGAGGAACCGACCCAGGAGCCGGAGGAGGCGCTGAAGCTGATCAAGGCTGATCCCCAGCCGAACCTCTACGTGCTCTGCGACCTGCATCCGTTCCTCGACGACAACCCGAAACTGGTGCGCCTGCTCAAGGAAATCGCCATGGCCGAGGGCGCGCAGCGGCTGACCCTGGTGCTGGTCTCCCACGCGCTGAAGCTGCCGCCGGAAGTGCAGCGCTACGCGGCCCGCTTCGACCTGGCGCTGCCGTCGGAGGAGGAACTGCTGGCGATCGTCCGCGACGAAGCCACGCGCTGGAGCGAGCGCAATCGCGGCGCCCGCGTGCGCACCGACAACCGCACACTGCAGCAGGTGGTGAACAACCTGCGCGGGATGAGCCACGGCGAAGCCCGCTCGCTGGCGCGCAACCTGATCTGCGACGACGGCGCAATCACCCAGGAAGACCTGCCGGAGCTGAACAAGGCCAAGTTCCAGCTGCTCGACCTGGAGGGCGTACTGAGTTTCGAGAACGACACCGCACGCTTCGCCGAGGTCGGCGGGCTGGCATCGCTCAAGCGCTGGCTGGCCGAGCGCCAGGACGCCTTCCTCAACGACAGCGTCATCGGGCGCCCCAAGGGCATGCTGCTGGTCGGCGTGCAGGGTGGCGGCAAGAGCCTGGCGGCGAAGGCGGTGGCCGGACTCTGGGGCCTGCCGCTGCTGCGCCTGGACTTCGCCTGCCTGTACAACAAGTTTTTCGGCGAGACCGAGCGCAACCTGCGCGAGGCGCTGAAGATGGCCGAGCAGATGGCGCCTTGCGTGCTGTGGATGGACGAGATCGAGAAGGGCCTGGCCAGCGGCGATCAGGACGGAGGCGTCAGCCAGCGCGTGCTCGGCACGCTGCTGACCTGGATGGCCGAGCACAAGGCGCCGGTGTTCATGGTCGCCACCGCCAACGCCATCCAGCGCCTGCCGCCCGAGTTGGTGCGCAAGGGGCGCTTCGACGAGCTGTTCTTCGTCGACCTGCCGGATGCGAGCGTGCGCGCGGATATCTTCCGCATCCACCTGCAGCGCCGCGAGCTCGATCCGGAGACGTTCGACCTTACGGCTCTGGCTTCGGCCAGCGCCGGTTTCTCCGGTGCGGAAATCGAACAGGCGGTGGTCAGCGCGCTGTACGCCGCGCAGGCGCGTCAACAGGTGGTCGATCAGAACCTGCTGCTGACCAGCCTGCAGAGCACCTCGCCGTTATCGGTGGTGATGAGCGAAGACCTCGCGGCGCTGCGCGCCTGGGCCCATGGGCGGACGGTGGCTGCGGACTGAGTCTCAGCCGGGGAGCAGGCCGCGATTGATCCGCGCCGCGAGCTTGCGCACCAGCCAGCGCGGCGCGAAGCGCGGGCCCAGGGTGGCCAGGCGGTTGCGCCAGCCGGGGATGATCAGCGCGCGGTTCTTCTCCAGCGCCCGCACGGTGTGGAGCGCCACTTCCTCCGCGCTCATCATCAGTTTGCTGCCGCTCAGATGTCCGATTTCCAGCTGCGCCGAGCGCCAGAACGCGGTGCGAATCGGCCCCGGACAGAGCACCGATACCTTGATCCCGCGGTCGCCGAGTTCCTCGCGCAGCCCCTCGGAAAAATGCAGGACGTAGGCCTTGCTCGCGTAGTAGTTGCTCATCCAGGCGCCCGGCTGGAAGGCCGCGACCGAAGCGACGTTGAGAATCTGCCCGCCACCGTTCGCCAGCATGTGCTGGCCGAGCGCATGGCACAGGCGTGCCAGGGCCAGCACGTTCACTTCGATCAGGGTTTTCTCGCGGCTCCAGTCCTGCTCCAGATAGGCGCCGCCGGAGCCGATCCCGGCGTTGTTCACCAGCAGGTCGATACGCCGCTCGCTCTGCTCCAGTTCGTGGAGCAGCCCGGACAGCTGGATCGGCTCGGCGAGATCGCAGGTGCGGAACAGCACGTCGACGCCGAAGCGCTGCGTCAGCTCGCAGGCGATGCTTTCCAGCGCATCGCGCTGCCGCGCCACCAGGATCAGCTTGCGCCCGCGCCGTGCCAGGGCTTCGGCCAGGGCCAGGCCTATGCCGCTGGAGGCACCGGTGATGAGGACGTAATGGGGCATTTGAATCTCCACGCAGGAGCCGTTTGGACAGCCGGCTCCCGGGGTTGGTGCGGCGCGCGTCAGCTGCCGAGGGCGGCCCAGTACATGGCGAGCATGGCAAAACCGCCGAAGGCGAACATCATCAACAGCGACAACAGCAGAATGGCGATGAGTACGCCGGAAATGACTTTCACCGACAAGCTGTTGGCCGGCGGCGGCGGGCCATAGCGGTTGACGCCTTCGCTGCCAGGCACCACCAGCATCAGCAGAGCGAACACGTTGCCGACCACGGGAATCAGGTTGATCAGCAGCAGCCAGCCGGTCCAGCCGATGTCGTGCAGGCGCTGGACGGCGATCATCACGCTGGTGACGGCGACGCCGATCATCACGACGATGATCAGCAGCGCGCCGACGATCTCGGAGAGATTGCTGCCGAGCGCGGCGACGCCCAGCAGCCCAAGAGAGCAGAAGATCATCACCAGCGACCAGGCCAGGTAGCGCAGGCGCCCGATACGGCCGCTGATGCTGAACACCTTGAGTTCGCCGAACTCGGGAAGCGTCTCGCCGACGTCCGCGCGGGGCGGTGCGTAAGGCGTGGCCGCGGGTGCCGTGGCGGGTTTCTCCGCGGCGGCGGGGGCGGGCAGTTCGCCGCTCGCGGCGAGCTGTGCCTGGCGCGCGAGGTACTTCTCGATGACGACACCACAGGCGCTGCACTCGATCGCCTTGGCCTGCGGGTGGCCGCACTTGGGGCAAATCATGTCGCCGCTGGCGGCGAGCGCGGCGGCATCGCTCGCCTCTTCGACTTCGACCAGGCTCAGCTCCGAGCTCTGCTCGCGCTCCTTGCGGACCTGCGCACCGGCGCGCTGAAGGGCGCCCAGATACTTGTCCGCCAGGTCCTCGGTGAGGTCGCGCTTGATGGCCTGGGGCCGACCGCCGAACAACGCCTCGATGCGTTCGCGATCGCTCTTGAACAGTCGGGCGAGGTTGTCCTTGACGGTCTCCAGCGTCGTGTCCGGCATGATCTGGCCATCGAATACGATCTTGTAACGCGCTTCGGTCATGCGGGGCTTCCTTGTCACGAGCTGGGAACCGGCACAGCGTAATAACCGGCCGACGGCTGCACAAGCGGACTCGCACGAAGGCAGGCCCGGCAGTGCGATTGCGCTCCGGGCCCGTGTGCTGCGTCACACGCGGGGTCAGCGCGGCCAGCGTTGGCCGAGTTGAGCGCAGCGCGACAGCGAGTCGCGGTACTCCTGGTCCAGGCGCGCGATCAATTGATCGACGCTGGGCAGGTCCGCGATGTCGCCGGCGCCCTGGCCGGCGGACCAGACGGTTTTCCAGGCCTTGGCTTCGTCGTTGATCGGCTTGAGTTTCTCACCGTAGTCGACCGCGCTTTTGTCGTTGAGTCGCTTTAGGTCATAGCCGGCGCGCTCCAGGCTCTGGCGCATGAAGCTCGCCGGTACGCCGGACACCGCCGGGGTGTGGACGATATCGGCGGCGCGGGCGTCGACGATCATCTGCTTGTAGTCAGCGCCGGCATCGCTTTCGGCGGTGGCGATGAAACGCGTGCCCAGGTAGGCGAGGTCGGCGCCGAGCAGTTGCGCGGCGAGAATCTCGTGGCCGTGGTTGAGGCAGCCGGCGAGCAGCAGTGTCTTGTCGAAGAACTGCCGGATTTCCGCGATCAGGGCAAACGGACTCCAGGTGCCGGCGTGACCACCGGCTCCGGCGGCCACCGCGATCAGCCCGTCGACGCCGGCTTCGGCGGCTTTCTCGGCGTGCCGACGGGTGGTGACGTCGTGGAACACCAGGCCGCCATAGCTGTGCACGGCGTCGACCACGTCCTTCACCGCGCCCAGGCTGGTCACCACGATGGGCACCTTCTTCTCGACGCAGATCGCCAGGTCCGCCTGCAGGCGTGGGTTGGTCTGATGGACGATCAGGTTGACGGCGAAGGGTGCCGGTTCCTGCTGTCCTGCCAGGCCTGCCTGGATCTCTTCCAGCCAGGCGCGAAAGCCCTCGCTGTCACGCTGGTTGAGCGCGGGAAAGCTGCCGATGATGCCATTGCGGCAGCAGGCGAGGACCAGCGCGGGATTGGACACCAGGAACATCGGCGCCGCCATCAGGGGCAGGCGCAGGCGTTGATCGAGCGAGGCGGGCAGGGACATGGCGTTTTCTCTTGTTATGGGTCAGAAGGGTTTGACCACCACTAGGATCACTATGGCGATCAGGAACAGTACCGGAATTTCATTGAACCAGCGGTAGAAGGTCTCGCTGCGGCCCGGTTCGCCGCGGGCGAAGCGTTTGATCTGCGCGCCACAGACATGGTGGTAGCCGATCAGCAGGACCACCAGGGTCAGCTTGGCGTGCAGCCAGCCGGCGCCCTTGAGCAGGCCCGGGTTCATCGACAGCAGGCCGATGCCGAACACCAGGGTGGCGATCATCGCCGGCAGCATGATGCCGCGGTAGAGCTTGCGCTCCATGACGCAGAAGCGTTGGCGGCTGGCCGCATCCTCGCTGCTGGTGTGATAGACGAACAGCCGGGGCAGGTAGAACAGCCCGGCGAACCAACAGACGATGGAAATGATGTGCAGCGCTTTGATCCAGAGATAGAGCATCGGAGTGCTTCCAGGTAGTCACGGTGCGCAGATAGTAGTTGCACCGCTCCCGCCCGTCACCACGCCGGTTGGCCGCGGAATGTGCACGGACGTATCATCGAAAGAAGCTCCTTCTTCATACGGCAAGTGGGGCAGATCGCAGAATAGTTGACCGATTTTCTGGGGTAAGCGGATAATGGCAGGCCCCAATGCAGTTCAGGCAGCGTAACGCCGGGAGATATGCAACATGAGCGTCGAAACCTTCACCCCTACTGCCATGCTGTTTTCGCAGGGTGCTGCGAGCAAGGTGAAGAACCTCATCGATGAGGAAGGCAACCCTCGTCTGAAGCTGCGCGTTTTCGTGACGGGTGGCGGCTGTTCCGGTTTCCAGTACGGTTTCACCTTCGATGAAGACACCGCGGACGATGACACCATCATCGAGCGCGAAGGGGTAAGCCTGGTGGTCGATCCGATGAGCTTCCAGTACCTGGCCGGCGCCGAAGTGGATTATCAGGAAGGCCTGGAAGGGTCGCGATTCGTCATCAACAATCCCAACGCTGCCACCACCTGCGGCTGTGGCCAATCCTTCTCGATCTGACGCCGCTTCGCCTTGTCGACGCCGTGCACTGCACGGCGTTTTCGTTTCTGCGATTCAGGCCGGATAGATCGCGCCCAGCACACGCGGACCGCGTGCCCCGGTGACTTCGGGGCGGTTGCCTGGAATCCGCTCCAGGCAGCAATGCGCCAGCCAGGCGAACGCCATCGCTTCGACCCAATCCGGCGACACGCCATAGGCTTCGGTGCTAGCCACCGTCGTTCCGCGAAGCAATTGCGCCAGGCGCTGCATGAGTGCCCGGTTGTGCGCACCACCACCGCAGACCAGTAGTTCATGCGTATGCGGCTGGGCGGCGCGCAGCGAGTCGACGATGCTCAGGGCCGTCAGTTCGAGCAGCGTGCGCTGCACATCGGCGGCTGCGACGGCGGGGTGCTGCGCCAGGTGGTCTTCCAGCCAGGCCAAGTTGAACAACTCGCGCCCGGTGCTTTTCGGCCCCCGGGCCTGGAAGAATTCGTTGGCCAGCAGCTGTTCGAGCAGTGCCTCATCCAGCGTGCCGCTGGCGGCCCAATCGCCGTCGGCATCGAAGGCGTCGCCGCGTTGCCGACCGATCCAGGCATCCATCAGCACATTCCCCGGACCGCAGTCGAAGCCGCTCACCGAGCCGTCCGCATGCAGCAGGCTCAGGTTGCTGAAACCACCGACGTTGAGCACCGCGCGCGGATGTCCAAGGTCGCTGAACAGGCTCTGATGGAAGGCCGGAACCAGCGGTGCGCCCTGACCGCCGGCGGCGACGTCGCGCCGGCGGAAGTCGCCGATCACGGTAATCCCCGTCAGCTCGGCGAGCAGCGCCGGATTGCCGATCTGCACGCTGAAGCCGCGAAGCGGTTCGTGGCGAACCGTCTGCCCATGGCTGCCTATCGCACGGATGTCGGCGGCGTCGAGTTTCTGCTCGGCGAGCAGTTGCTGAATGCCCTGGGCCGCCAGCTCGACCCACTGATTCTCCGCCAGCGAGGCGCGCGCCAGTTCGTCGACCCCTGAGGTGCAGAGGCTAAGCAGATCGCTGCGAAGGGAAGGCGGCATCGGGATATAGAGGCAAGCGAGCAGCCTGGGCTGGGTGTGCTGCTCGATCAGCGCGATGTCCAGACCATCGAGGCTGGTGCCGGACATCACGCCGAGGTAAAGCGCCATTGCTCAGCGCTTGTTGTTGAGGGCCAGCATGGTGGCTTTTTCCTGCTCCATGCGGGCGAGCAGTGGCTTGCTTTGCTGCAAGAAGCGCTGCTTCTCGCCGCTGCTGATGGGGTCGGCCATCGCCATCTTGATGCTCAGGGGGTCGACCTGGGTTCCGTCGACCTGGAATTCGTAATGCAGGTGCGGGCCGGTGGATAGCCCGGTGGTGCCGATGTAGCCAATCACCTGGCCCTGCTTCACGGTAACGCCGTTGCGAATACCCTTGGCGAAACCCTGCATGTGGCCGTACAGCGTGCGATAGCGCTGGTTGTGCTGGATGATCACGGCATTGCCGTAGCCGCCCTTGCGCCCGGCGAGGAGGACCTTGCCATCGCCGGCTGCCTTGATCGGCGTGCCGCGCGGCGCGGCGTAGTCGACGCCCTTGTGCGCGCGGATCTTGTTGAGGATCGGGTGTTTGCGGCCCATCGAGAAGCGCGAGCTGATTCGCGCGACATCCACCGGAGTGCGGATGAAGGCCTTGCGCATGCTGTTGCCGTCGGCGGTGTAGTAGCTGCTTACACCCTGTTTGTTGGTGTAGCGAATGGCGCTGAACGTCTTGCCGCGGTTGACGAAGCGCGCTGCGAGGATGCTGCCGGTGCCTACGCGTTTGCCGTCGAGCATCTTCTCTTCGTAGATGGCTTCGAATTCGTCGCCCTCGCGCAGATCCTGGCCGAAGTCGATGTCGTAGCCGAAGATGTTTGCCAGGTCCATGGTCAGGTCGTGGGAGAGGCCGGCGCGCTTGGCGGACATGAACAGCGAACTGTCGATCACGCCATGGGCATAGACGCTGCGCACGTCGGGCTTGGCCAGCTCACGCTTGAACACGTAACCACTGGCGCTCTTGGCGAGGCTGACGCGCTCCATGTCCGAAAGCTGGGAGTGCAGGCTTTCCAGTTGGCCGTCAGGGGTGAGCTTGAATTCCAGCGCTTGGCCGACCTTCAAACGGCCAAGGGTCTTGGCATCCTTGCTGCTGTCGAGCACTTCGTGCAGCGCGGTGGCGGACAGGCCGACCTTGGCGAACACGGTGGACAGGGTATCGCCATTGCCTACCCTGACGACCTTGATGGAAGAGTCGGCAGTCGCCTCGTTGCTGGCCGCGGAGGTGTCGTCAGACTCGCTCGACTCGGCATCAGCGCTCTGTTCGGAGTCCGCCGTTTCGATTTCGGCGAAAGGCGATGCGGCTACTTGCTGTTCGTCGGCGACTTCCGACTGCAGGGTGGCATCTTCCTGAGGAATTTCCTGGCTGGGAGTAGTGAGCTCCAGGTCCAGATTCGTCCTTTTCGCTTCAACTTCGCGAGAAGGGAATACCAGCAGTGCCAGGCTAAGCAATGCGGCTATACCACTGGCAGCCAGGATGTGGCTTTTCGGGTAGAGCTCTGCTTTGGAAACGTTATGCGTCATATGGCGTCTGGTGATTTTGGCTACGAAATAACTGTCTAAAATATAACCAAAATTTCCTCGAGGCAACCCTGAATGCTGTGGTCTTTTGCCCGGCCATCACGCTGCCACCAGGGTGAAATTTGTTTTTCGGAGCTGATCTTGTATGGTTGCTCCCCTTCGTCAAACACCTATCGAGTCATGCCATGAAGTCTGTGGAAGAACAGCTCGCGCAGATCAAGCGCGGCGCGGAAGAGATCCTTGTTGAAGCCGAGCTGATCGAGAAGCTCAAGTTGGGGCGTCCGCTGAGGATCAAAGCCGGTTTCGACCCGACTGCTCCTGATCTGCACCTCGGTCACACCGTGCTTATTAATAAGCTGCGGCAGTTCCAGGCGCTGGGTCACCAGGTGGTCTTCCTTATAGGTGACTTCACGGGGATGATCGGCGACCCCAGTGGCAAGAGCGCCACTCGTCCACCGTTGACGCGCGAGCAGGTGCTCGAAAATGCCGAGACCTACAAGGCTCAGGTGTTCAAGATTCTCGACCCGGCGCGCACCGAGGTGGCTTTCAACTCCACCTGGATGGATCAGTTGAGCCCGGCCGATTTCATCCGCCTGGCCTCGCAGTACACCGTGGCACGGATGCTCGAGCGCGACGATTTCAGCAAGCGTTACTCGACCAACCAGCCCATCGCGATCCATGAGTTCCTCTATCCGCTCGTACAAGGCTACGACTCCGTCGCACTGAAGGCTGACGTCGAGCTCGGTGGCACCGATCAGAAGTTCAACCTGCTGATGGGGCGCGAGCTGCAACGTGCCTATGGCCAGCCGGCGCAATGCATCCTCACCATGCCTCTGCTCGAAGGGCTGGACGGGGTGAAGAAGATGTCCAAGTCGCTGGGTAACTATGTCGGCATCCAGGAAGCGCCGGGAGTCATGTACAGCAAGCTGGTCTCGATTCCCGATGCGCTCATGTGGCGTTACTTCGAGCTGTTGAGCTTCCGCAGCCTTGAAGAGATCGAGGCGTTTCGCAGTGACATCGCGCGCGGTGCAAATCCCCGCGACATCAAGATCAAGCTGGCCGAAGAGATCGTCGCCCGCTTCCATGGTGAGGAAGCTGCTGCAGGCGCACATCGTTCCGCAGGTAACCGTATGAAGGATGGCGAGCTACCGGAAGATCTGCCGGAAGTGGTCCTGTTCTCCGCCGAGGACCTCCCGATCGCTGCCGTCCTTAATAAGGCAGGCATGGTGAAGAACGCTGCAGGTGCCCGCGACCTGCTCGGTGCGGGAAGCGTGAAGGTGGATGGCGAAGTGGTTTCCCGAGACTTCGTCTTCAAGCTGGGTGCAAGCCACGTCTGCCAGGCCGGCAAGAAGGCATTCGCACGTGTCGTTGTTAAAGTTGAGTGAAACCTTGAAAAAGCGGTTGACGTGAGTTTTGGGCTGTCTATAATGCGCACCACTTCCGGCGCAGTCCTCAAGTAAAACCTCTTGTAAATCAAAGGGTTGAGCGAATAAAGAGGGTTGCATCGGTGGCGGATTCGAGTAGAATGCGCCGGGCTAGCAGGGTGGTGGTTTGATCCTGTTGGTGGCTTCGGTCGAAATGATCGGAAGCGGAAAAAGAGGTGTTGACAGTGGTTTTGAACGCTGTAGAATTTGCCTCCCGCTGACGAGGGGTTTGAAAGATCGGAAGCGGCAAGCGGTTGAGTAGAAAAGAAATTTTCGAAAATAAGCTTGACAGATTGAAAGGCTGCTGTAGAATGCGC